>NZ_JBBOXF010000001.1:1915000-1992500 GCF_038007465.1 Sporosarcina sp. FSL K6-1508
TGACCATGACCGTGCCATAATTCTTCAGGAACGAGTATTACCTAATGCATCCGAATTGCAGTTGGAAAATCTGATTATCGATTTATCGGGTTTGCAGACAACAGACACATTTGTCGCACAACAATTATTCAATTTGTTTGATGCGCTTTCCTTACTTGGTATTCAGCCAATTGTAAGCGGAATATCGCCAGCTATCGCACAAACGCTCGTACAATTAGGATTATCGTTTGGCAGGATTAAAAGTTTTGCCACGCTAAAGCAGGCTTTAGCGTGTATAGAAAAATGAAAAAAGCTCTATCCGAGTCGGGAACTGATTCGGATAGGGCTTTTTGGATTCACTATTTAGTAGGCTCAATCTTTATGAAAGATAAAATTGGACTATTCTTCTTATAAGAAATGAGCCGGACCTGACTATCCCGGTTTCTTCCCCCGTTATCATGAATAAATAGGAAAACATCATCAGCTTTCTCTTCATAACCTATGACGGGTACCCAATGATAGTCGAATCCATAATTGCCGCGCCAACGAAATGTAAACCATTTATCAAATTTTGCAGCGACGGGCCGGCCGTTGTCGAGTTGTCTTTTCACTTCATCAATCGTACACTTCGCAACAGTCCAATCCACTCCAAGCATTTTGCGCATATTTCGAATGAAGCGGTATTTGAATAGACCCATTTTTGTGCCGCCCAAGAGACGATACAATTCATTTGTGGTGTATGGGCACCCCTGCGGAAAAAGATGTTGAGCTATTACAAATGCTGTTACCGGTCCGCATGCTGATGATCGAAGCGATTGATCAATATCCTTATCGAATTGAGATTTTCCTTTGACGTCTATAAAAACTTTCATTCATCTGCCTCCCGAAAAAAAGAGCTCTTCCCTAGCGTAGGGAAAAGCTCCTCGATTAGCAAAGATTTATAAATACTTTTTAATGTCAACGTTTGTACCTTCTACGAGTGCGCGTCCTAGTCCTTCATCCGCTTTGTAAAAGTTTGCGACTGCTCGTCCAACAATATCACGGTTTTCAATTTGCGCAAAGTCATTCAACAAGTTTTTAATGAGCGCTTGTTTCGTAGCTTCATCATAGCTTCTGTAAATTTCGCCTGCTTGACCGAAGTTGTTCGTTTTCTCGATAGCATTACGGCCAATGACACCTGACAGTGGCTGATCAGGCTCACGATAAGAGTGATCTTCTTTCGGCTCAGACGAGTAGCTGTTCGGTTCAAAATTGATTGTAGACGTTTGTTGCTTGATAGGCATTGAACCATCACGCTGATTATTTGAAAATGGACATTGTGGTGCGTTAATCGGTAATTGCAAGTAGTTTGGTCCTACACGATGACGTTGCGTATCAGAATAGGAGAAAATACGACCTTGTAACATTTTATCTTCAGATGGAAGCATACCAGGTACTAAAACACCAGGATTGAAGCCAACTGATTCCGTTTCTGCAAAGAAGTTATCGACGTTACGATTCAATGTCATCGTACCGACAAGCTCCGAAGGGAAGTCTTTTTCGAGCCAATCTTTTGTTGAATCCAGTGGATTGAAATCGTAGTCGTCGAGATTTTTAGGGTCAAGTACTTGGACATAAAGATCCCATTCAGGGAAGTTGCCCTCTTCAATTGCTTCAAACAGATCACGTGTTGCGTGGCTGAAGTCTTTACCTTGCTGTTCTTCCGCCTCTTCAATCGTGAAATTCTTAATGCCTTCTTTTGGATCCCAGCGAAGTTTCACATAAACGGTTTCGCCCGCTTCGTTATACCATTTGTAAGCATGAACGGAAGAACCGCGCATATGACGGTAAGAAGCAGGAATTCCTTCATCCGTGAACAAGTGGATCATCATGTTCGTCGTTTCAGGTGAAAGACCCATGAAATCCCAGTAACGGCTAGGACTTTGCAAGTTTGTTTGTGGATCGGGCTTTAGTGAGTGAATGACATCCGGAAATTTAATCGCATCGCGGATGAAGAAAATCGGTAAGTCGTTCCCGACGAAGTCATAGTTTCCTTCTTCCGTGTAAAACTTAACAGAGAATCCACGTGGATCCCGTGCTGTTTCAGGAGAGCCAAGTCCATGAATAACTGTAGAGAAGCGTGTGAAGAGAGGAGTTTCTTTCCCTTCCTCTTGAAGGAATGCCGCTTTTGTATACTTCTTCATGCTATTTTTTACTTTAAATACGCCATGTGCGCCTGCACCCCGTGCATGGACGACACGCTCTGGAACGCGTTCACGGTCAAAATGTGCGAGTTTCTCGACCAATTGATAATCGTCAAGTAGGGAAGGACCATTACTGCCTGCCGTACGTGAGTTTTGGTTGTCTGCAATCGGAACACCTTGATTTGTTGTTAGTTTCTTTTCCAATGAAATCACTCCTTGTTTATAATTATTACAAAGTAATACTAATTACAATGTAAAGTATAAGTCTCTTATTAGCAAGTGAAGGGATTCAAGTTTAGTAAAAAAAAACTCACTTCATTAAAGTAATTGAAGTGAGTTTCCTGTCTCGTTAAGCAATACTGCTAATGAAGTTCTGAAGTTTACATAGGTTTCGATTTCCAAGTGAATGCCCGCAGAGACGATTTCTCTGACAATCCTCGGATTAAAACCGACAAAAATAGGACGTACCCCCATCAGTTTCAACGTGTTATTCAGTTGATTGATTTCAAGAGTAAGTATATTAAAATCATATTCCTCTACGTCTTTGAGACCCACTCCAGTGAAATCGAATATTGCACACACTGTACTTCTATGAATTCCAACATAATCGAGGACGCGGGTGCGGATCAAATTAAAGCGATCTTGGCCGGTGTGACCCGAAATCGGGACGAGAATCGTATTTTCGACAATGGAAGGAATGATTGGTGCTGATGTTTCTAGTATAATCTTTTCATAGGAAGCAATTTTAGCTTTAAGCTGTTGGATTTCATTCTCGTAGTCCACTAATACACACCTCGTTACCATTTTCTCTAGTATACTTCATCTAGATAAAAGGTGCACCGAAAATGAAAAACGGACAGACATAAGTCCATCCGTTTAGGTAAAGTCTCTATTAGTTACGCTTTTACGTTTTCAAGGAAATCGGTAACTTGTGATGGCGATTTTGCATTTGCACTATGGAGATGCGCCTGCTTTTCACCGTTCTGGAAAATCAATAAACTAGGAATTCCCATGACTTCATATTTTTCAGCGATCTCGGGCAAAACGTCACGATCGACATCATACCAAGTGTACGTATCGTATTTCTCGACGATTGGATCGATGAACATATCCATCCGTCGACAGTCAGGACACCATCCTGCTTGGAATTTGACAAGTGCTTTGGAATCTCCTGCAATAATTTCATTGAACTGTTCAACTGTTGTAATTGGTTTCATAACTATTGTCCCTCCTTATATAGGGACAGTGTACAACGTATTCACTTTAGTCGGCTACTTATACGGCCTATATATGTTGAACAAATAAATACTGCGTATGTGCTTTACAAGGGCTTTTGGAAGGCTATTGGAAAAGCCCTAATAACTTGGAATGAATTAGAAATCCTGCTAATCCCGCTTCGCCGCTTTGTGGATGCCTCCCGCGATAAGCCGGAAAGGAGAGCATTTGGGAGGGATTGAACTGCATCCCTCCTTAGTCTTATCGCTCCGGCTACCACGAAGTCGCGACTTCGCTGGATGGTCTATTTGAGAAAGCGCATTTCATTATCGGGGATGAAATCTGCAATCTGGAGTGCGTCTTTCTTGACTCTAATTCTATATGTTGAACTATTGAATCCGGTGTATAAACTGAGCGAAGGCGCCTATTCGATGCCAGTTGCTGACACAATTCGAAGGACGTGAATTGTGTCAGTAACTGGACACCGGGTAGCCGAAGCCATAAGACTGGCGGCGCAGCTGCTTGGCTTATGGTGGGAGGCATCCCCTAGCGCCGTAGCGGTTCAATGGAATTCTGTTTAGTATCAACTAGTAATCACATGTACTCTCGGCATATACATATCAAAATCACATTTCTCTCGATAATGAACACCCTAGCGTAGACGCTGGGAAAGGCATTCCCAAAGTGTTAAACGTACTATAATCCACACCCCGAATTACAATTCTCTCATTAATTGAGCGCCACGGCAGATTCAGTGGGATTCTTTATCCCAACCTATATAGTTTAAAAAACAGAAAATAATATTTTTTCGATTTAAATATTGCGAAAACTAGCAAAATGTTCTACACTGAGAGTTATAGAAATGGTTTCTATTTTTTTTGCTCATTAAATGAATGAGTGTTCATTCAAATAGAAAAAGGGAGGCTTCGCAAGTGGCTTATCAAATTAAAAAAGCAGCAGTTTTAGGTTCAGGCGTTATGGGTTCAGGGATTGCAGCTCATCTCGCTAATATAGGAATCCCGGTTTTACTTTTGGATATCGTTCCTGGAAAGGTAACCGAAGAAGAAACAGCAAAAGGACTTACACTTGAAGATAGTGTTGTACGAAACAAAATTGCAGCAGGGGCTTTACAGAAACTATTGAAACAAAAACCTGCGCCTTTAACGAGGAAAAGTAATCTGTCCCTTATAGAAGCAGGAAATTTCGATGATGATTTGGATAAATTAAAAGATGTTGACTGGGTCATTGAAGTAATTGTTGAAAATCTTGACGTGAAAAAAGGTTTGTATGAAAAAATAGATAAGGTACGTAAACCAGGTACAATCATTACTTCAAATACATCAGGCATTAGTATTGAAGTGATGGCGGAAGGCCGTTCGGAAGATTTCAAAAAACATTTCATGGGGACTCACTTTTTCAATCCACCCCGTTATTTGAAACTGCTTGAAGTGATTCCAGCGAGCACAACAGCGCCGGAAGTTATTGAGTTCATGACTCGTTTTGGCGAAGATATCCTTGGTAAAGGGGTAGTCATTGCAAAAGATACGCCAAACTTCATCGCAAACCGCATCGGTACATATGGTCTTCTAATCACATTGCGTGAGATGGAAAAACGCGGTTATTCGATTGGAGAAGTTGACTCGGTGACTGGCACCTTGATAGGTCGGCCGACATCAGCGACATTCCGTACGCTTGACGTTGTGGGATTAGACACATTCATGCACGTAGCAAAAAACGTTTACGACAAGACGGAAGGCGACGAACAAAAAGTATTCGAATTGCCGCCATTTATGAAAAAGATGATTGATAATGGCTGGATCGGAGCAAAAGCGAAACAAGGATTCTACTTGAAAAAAGGCAAAGAGATTCTTGAACTAGATACAGAGACATTTGAATATAGTCAAGCTAAGAAATTGAAAACGCCTTCAATTGAAATGGCAAAGCAACAAAAGGGACTTGCCAACAAAGTGAAGACTCTTGTTTATGCTGATGACCGCACTGGTGAAATTTTATGGAACATTCTTTCACCTACATTGCTTTATTCTGCAGAACTAAACGGTGAAATCGCAGATGATATCGTTGCAATCGACAATGCCATGAAATGGGGCTTTGGTTGGCAACAAGGACCGTTTGAAGTGTGGGATGCAATCGGCGTAGAGAAATCAGTTGCAAAGATGAATGAAGAAGGCTATGAAATACCAGCATTTGTTCAAAGTCTGCTCGACAAAGGCTATGAAACTTTTTATAAAGAAGAAGACAGTGAACGTTACTTCTTCAACGGAGCAGATTACCAGCTTGTTCCGGTAAATGAAAAAGTAATCGATTTAAAACTGTATAAGAAAAAACACGGTGTCATTAAAAAGAATTCAGGCGCTAGCTTAATCGACCTGGGTGATGGCGTGGCGCTGCTAGAATTCCATTCACAATCGAATTCAATTGGTCCTGACATCATTCAAATGATTAATTTCGCTGTTGATGAAGTAGAGAAAAACTTCAAAGGCCTTGTCATTGGAAATCAAGGCAAAAACTTCTGTGTAGGGGCAAACCTCGGAATGATTCTAATGGAAGCACAGGATGACAATATCTTTGAACTTGATTTCATTGTGCGCTCATTCCAAAATGCCATGATGAAAATCAAGTATTCCTCAAAACCTGTTGTTGCAGCACCATTTGCAATGACGCTTGGCGGCGGAGCTGAGGTTTGTTTGCCAGCAGCGCATATCCAAGCGTCAATGGAAACCTATATGGGGCTCGTTGAAGCAGGTGTTGGTTTGATACCAGGTGGCGGCGGAAACGTAGGACTTTATACAAAACACTTAAAAGGATTGCCAAAGGGCGTCCATATTGACTATCAATTTGTTGCCAATAAAGTTTTCGAATCAATAGCAACTGCAAAAGTATCGACTTCGGGAGTCGAAGCACGTGAAAATAACTTCCTCGATTTCGCAGATGGAATTAGTGTCAATGCCGATCACTTAATCTATGATGCGAAACAGGCAGCTATTGCATTGTTTGACATGGGTTACAAAGCACCTCAACGCGAGAAATTCCCTGTTACGGGTGATTCAGGTTATGCGACGATGCTTCTCGGAGCAGAGGGCATGTTCCTATCTGGCTTTATCAGCGAGCATGATTTGAAAATCGCGAAGAAACTGGCGTTTGTTTTATCCGGCGGAAAAGTGCCATACGGAACACTTGTGGAAGAACAATATATGTTGGACCTTGAACGTGAAGCGTTCCTTAGCCTTGTGGCGGAACCAAAATCACAACAGCGTATGCAACACATGCTCGTTAAAGGTAAACCGTTACGTAACTGATTTAAAGTGCATAGCAAAGAGGAGGAAATTCAATGCGTGAAGCAGTACTAGTAGCCGGTGCACGGACACCGGTGGGAAAAGCGGGTAGAGGTTCTCTTGTAACTGTACGCCCGGATGACTTAGGGGCACTAGTAATTAAAGAAACGTTGAAACGTGCTGGAGGGTATGATGGACCAATTGATGACTTAATTATTGGCTGTGCAATGCCTGAAGCTGAACAAGGGATGAACGTTGCACGAAATATTGGTGCACTTGCAGGTCTTCCTGATACGACGCCTGCTATTACAGTAAACCGATTCTGTTCATCGGGTCTTCAATCAATTGCTTATGCAGCTGAGCGCATCATGCTCGGGCACTCGCAAGCAATACTTGCCGGCGGCGTCGAGTCCATGAGCATGGTTCCGATGATGGGGAATACGATCAGACCGAATGCCCATTTAGCAGAGACGGCTCCCCAGTATTATATGGGAATGGGTCACACTGCTGAGCAAGTTGCCGTAAAATACGGTATTACTCGCCAAGAGCAGGATGAATTTGCCGTACTGTCCCATAAAAAAGCGGGCGCGGCAATTGCTGCTGGGAAATTTGATGAGGAAGTCGTACCTGTTGAAGTCGTAAAGCGTTCTGTGGATGAGCATGGTAAATATAATGAGAAGAAATTTATGTTTGAAATGGACGAAGGAGTCCGTCATGGAACAAGTGTAGAGGGATTAGCTAAATTGCGTCCGGCATTTTCAGTAACGGGTACTGTTACTGCAGGTAACGCATCACAAACATCAGACGGAGCAGGTGCAGTACTTGTGATGGATCGTGAAGTAGCAGAAGCGCAAGGATTGAAGCCAATTGCGAAGTTCCTGTCATTTGCTGTAGGCGGCGTGCCACCCGAAGTAATGGGAATCGGACCAATCGTAGCCATTCCGAAAGCACTTAAAATTGCAGGACTCTCTATTGAGGATATCGATGTTTGGGAGTTGAATGAAGCATTCGCGTCCCAATCACTTCAAGTTATCCGTCATTTAGGTCTTGATATGGATAAAGTGAACTTCAACGGTGGAGCAATCGCTCTTGGACATCCGCTTGGAGCAACAGGATCTATTTTAACAATCCGTATGATGAGTGAGTTAAAACGTCAAGGCAAACAATACGGTGTTGTTACGATGTGTATTGGCGGCGGAATGGGCGCAGCCGGCGTGTTTGAATTGCTGTAAACACTATAAATTCGGCACTACTTATTTAGAATTAACTAGGTGGTATACCTCACCAGTATAACGAACAAATCTAGCGAAGGAGCGACAAGTGTGAGCCGAAGCAATAAGACCGACAATGATCTTCTGGCGGGCTAATTGCGTGAGGCCATCACCAAGCGACAAAGCGGTGTTGGAAGAACATTCTAGTTATTAAATGCCGACTATATAGCAAAGAAACCAGTGAATTTTATATTAATAGTGGACATATAAACCCTTAAGATCAAAAGGAGGAAACAACATTGACTGAATTAAAAACAAATGAACTAATCAAAGGTGGAGCCTTTTTAACTGAGGATATTGAAGCAAGCCGTGTATTCACACCGGAAGACTTTTCAGATGAACAGAAAATGATCGCAAAAACTACAGAAGACTATGTGAAAAACGAAGTGCTCCCTGTTGTAGAAAAGCTGGAAAATCATGAATTCGAGCATTCTGTCAGACTACTTAAATCTGCAGGCGACCTCGGCCTTTTGGGCGCAGACGTTCCAGAAGAATATGACGGGCTAGGTCTTGATAAAATCTCATCTGCTTTGATTGCTGAAAAAATGTCAGTAGCGGGCGGGTTCTCAATTACACATGGTGCACACGTAGGTATTGGTACATTGCCAATCGTCCTTTTCGGGAATGAAGAACAGAAGAAAAAGTATTTGCCGAACTCTGTATCAGGTGAAAAAATTTCTGCATACGCATTAACGGAGCCAGGTTCAGGTTCTGATGCATTGGGTGCGAAAACAAATGCGAAACTAAATGCTGCTGGAACACACTATGTCCTGAATGGTGAAAAACAGTGGATCACAAACGCTGGATTTGCGGATGTGTTTGTTGTATATGCGAAAATCGATGGCGATAAATTCACGGCATTCATTGTCGAAAAAGAATTCCCAGGTGTTTCTGTCGGAGCTGAAGAGAAAAAGATGGGTATCAAATCTTCATCAACACGTACATTGATTTTACAAGATGCTGAAGTACCTGTTGAGAACCTGTTAGGTGAAATCGGTCGTGGTCATATTATCGCGTTCAATATTTTGAATATCGGACGTTACAAATTGGGAGTAGGCACAATCGGTGGATCGAAACGTGCGCTTGAACTCGCAATTTCATATACAAATCAACGTCAACAGTTCAAAACACCAATTTCTTCATTTAATTTGACGAAACAAAAACTAGCGACAATGGCGTCTAAGCTCTATGCAGCAGAAAGCTTGATTTATCGTACGGTTGGCTACTTCGAGGAGCGTCAGAGCCAGTTGAGTCCTGAACAGCAAAAAGACGGTAAAGCAATTGCTGCTGCAATTGCAGAATACGCAATCGAGTGTTCAATCAATAAAGTTGTGGGTTCTGAAGTGTTAGATTACATCGTTGACGAAGCAGTTCAGCTTCATGGCGGATACGGCTTCATGCAAGAATATGAAGTAGAGCGTATTTACCGTGATTCGCGCATCAACCGTATTTTTGAAGGGACAAATGAAATCAACCGTCTCCTTGTTCCGGGTACGTTCTTGAAAAAAGCAATGAAGGGCGAATTGCCATTACTTCAACAAGCACAGGCACTTCAAGAAGAGCTACTTATGATGATGCCTGAAGAAATTGGCGATGAAGCACTTGCACAAGAAAAAGCACTTGTGAAAAACGCTAAGAAAATTGGCTTGCTTGCTGCTGGTCTTGCTGCACAGCGTTTCGGCACGAAGCTTGAGGCAGAACAAGAAGTACTTGTTAATATCGCAGACATTGCTAACAACGTTTTTGCAATGGAGTCCGCACTTCTGCGTACAGAAAAAGCGATTGCACGCAGCGGAGAAGAAAAAGCACAACAGAAGATTCTTTACACACAAATCTTTTGTCAAGAAGCATTTGAAGAGATTGAAAGAGATGCGAAAGAAACACTTCTGGCAGCTGTCGATGGAGATAACCAGCGCATGATGATTTCAGCGTTGCGCAAATTGACTCGCTCGAATCCGTATAATATCATCGCTAAAAAACGCGAAGCGTCAGTTAAGTTAATCGAAGCGGAGAAGTATATCGTTTAACATGACTGTAAATTAACTAAAAGTAACCAATAAATAACTTGATCAGACACTGTGCACTACATGTATAGTTGCCTTTGGATTGCTTTGAATTGAACAACTTCTATATCATTATCGAGATGTTTTGATAAGTAGGGATGCGACTTTGTCGCATCCCTACTTATCTGTTCGGTAATCGTATGGTGGTAGTTCATCCGTCGCTCTCCAAAGACACAAGTACAAGAAGTGCCAAAGCGTTGCGGGACGGTAATAATGTCGTGATTAATTCGCCGATAGCGGGCCGGAAATGGTGAAGTGAAATATCGATTTTTAAGCCCTACTCGCTATCGTTTTATGCAAGTAAATGATTAATCAACAGACGTGATTGTTTTAATGAAGTAAAATTGCTGATCTCACTTTGACATCTGGATGCTTATAGGCGCCCGGGTGTTTTTTCTGTTATAATGGCGAAAATGGAGGCGTTGCTTTATGGGATTGGTTTATTACGGTTATCCGAAGTGCGGGACATGCAGGAAAGCAAAAAAATGGCTCGAAACGAACAACTTGGACTTTCAGGAAGTGAACATAGCAGAAGCACCTCCTTCAGAAGAGGAACTTGGGAAGATGATAGCAGTCTCTGATTTGGAGTTGAAAAAGTTTTTCAACGTCAGCGGCATGAAATATAGAGAACTTAACTTGAAAGATAAATTACTGGAAATGACGGATGAGGAGAAAATTAGTTTACTTGCATCAGATGGCATGCTGATTAAAAGACCGATTGTTTTTGGAGAAGGAAAAGTGACTGTTGGGTTCAAGGAAGAAGAATTCGAAAAAGTATGGGGTAACTGAGTTCCCTTCTTGTCTTTGTTCAAGAAATATGCCAGAATTGAAGAGAATGAAACTATTTATTTGGAGGGGTACGGAATGAGCACACCAAAAGATCTGCGTTATTCTGAAGAGCATGAATGGGTAAAAGAAGAAGGCGGAAATTACCGCATCGGTATTACTCACTTTGCACAATCTGAACTTGGCGATATCGTATTCGTTGAACTTCCATCTGTCGGTGACGACATCAAAGCGGACGAGCCTTTCGGAAGCGTTGAATCAGTTAAAACAGTATCGGAACTTTATGCACCAATTAGCGGTAAAGTAATTGAAGTGAACGAGGGACTTGAAGACAGCCCTGAATTCGTCAACGAATCACCGTATGAAAATGCATGGATGATTGTCGTTGAACCTTCTAATGCTTCTGAGCTGGATGAACTTATGTCAGCTGAAGCGTATGAAAAAATGACAGTTGGAGAATAATTGAAATTTATTCAGCAGAAGTTCAAACCCTTGCTGAATAGGGGAACTCAGACTAAAATCGCCGCGTCCTGCGGCAACGTCTGAGTAACCAACGTCCTGTTGGCCCTAAGCCTCCGGCGGATGCCACAGATTTTGAAAGGAGTGAATTGAGCAAGCTCAATTCAAAATCTGGGCGCAAATACGCCGAGGCGTATTTGATTTAACTGAGCGCCGGAATAATTCCGGCGTTTTTTGCATCTTACTAGTGTATTAGCAAAGGGGGAACTCTTTTGTCGGATGAAAAAGTCATCATAGTAGAGGGCGGTTCGGATAGAAAACGTTTAGTGCGCATACTTGCTGATCCTGTCGAAATTATTTGTACGAACGGTACAGTTAGCCCTTACCGGCTTGAAGAGTTACTTGCACCCTACGAAGAACAGGAACTATACGTCTTTGTCGATGCGGATGAAGATGGCGAGAAGACCCGTATTTTATTTAAGAGAGATTTCCCGGCAGCAATCCATCTATATACAGAAAAGGTATACCGAGAAGTGGAGACAACTCCGTATAAAGTGCTAGCCAAAATACTTCAAGAGGCGGATTTCAAAATCCGGCCTGAATATCTACTTTAAAGGATGTAGGATCAATGGAGACATGGACACGCGAACAGTGGGAGATAGCCTTAAAAGAGTCTCCGGTAGCAGCGTTTTATTTATATACACCGATGTGCGGCACATGTGCGGTTGCATCTAAAATGATGGAGATCATCACTGTAATGAGACCAGAAATACCAATCGGGAAAGCAGATTTGAATTACGTCCAAAATATTGCAATTGACTATGAAATTGAAAGTGTTCCTTGCCTTCTAATACAGAAGGAGGGCGTATTAACCCATAAAATCTATGCCTTTCAGTCGGTTCCGTATCTGCTTGAAAAGATTGATTGACAAACAATATGCTAATTTGATATAATTCGATTTAACATTCAACTGAATAGGTCGCTCTTATTAAGAGAGGTGGAGGGATAGTGCCCTGCGAAGCCCGGCAACCGTCACGAAAGTGAAATGGTGCCAAATCACACAAAGTGCATACTTTGAGAGATGAGAGATCGGACAAACGTTTATTTTATGATAGCGTAAAGCCTTTCTGCCCGTCTGCAGGAAGGCTTTTTTGTATTCTAATGAAATGTAGCCTTATTGTCACTAAGCGGTGAACTACCGGATAGTTATTGAGCGTAGGCGCCTTACAAGGGGTAGCCGAAGCCATAAGACTGACGGCGAAGCTGTCTGGCTTATGGGAAGCCACTGAAAAAGTTCTTTTTTCAGTAAGAACTAGTTGATTGTAGTGGAGAGCGGCGACTCCAGCGGGAACAGCACGAGCTGAAGACCCCGCAGGAACGCAGTGACGAGGAGGCTGAAGCCGTGCCCGCGGAAAGCGTCCGCTCGGAACGGAAATCAACGGGATTGAAGGAAATCGTACTTTTTCAGTACCCTCGCTTATGGCGGGAGGCATCCCCGAGCGCCGAAGCGGATTTGAAGGAATTCTAAATTCCAATTTATATAGATAAATACTCAGAGGTGAAATAGATGATTCATTTAACAGAAATCAATAAACGGTTCGGTGTAGGACCAGCCAGTATTTCAGCGGTCGAAAATGTCTCACTTGAAATTGCCGATGGCGAAATTTTTGGCATAATCGGATACAGCGGAGCAGGAAAAAGTACATTAATTCGCCTGTTGAACGGGCTTGAAAAGCCGACATCAGGTAGTGTGAAAATAGGTGGTTTAGAAATATCCGCAATCAGAGGAAAAGAACTAAGAGAAGCGCGTCAAAAAGTAAGTATGATTTTCCAACATTTCAACTTGTTATGGTCGCGGACAGTGAAGGACAATATTGCTTTTCCACTTGAAATCGCGGGCGTACGAAAAGCTACGCGAGACAAGAAAGTGGCAGAACTGATTGAACTGGTTGGATTAAGTGGTCGGGAAAACGCATATCCATCTGAATTGTCTGGAGGACAGAAGCAACGTGTCGGCATCGCCCGGGCGCTTGCAAACGATCCGGAAGTACTTCTCTGTGATGAAGCGACTTCAGCCCTTGATCCGGAAACGACGGATTCGATACTTGATCTTCTGACGGGCATTAATGAAAGACTTGGGCTGACGATTGTCCTTATCACACACGAAATGCATGTTATTCGCAAAATTTGCCACAGAGTCGCGGTAATGGAAGCAGGGAAGGTTGTCGAGATGGGGAATGTGCTCGATGTGTTCCAATCGCCGAAAGAGTCTATTACGAAGCGTTTTGTCTCTCAAGTAACTGAGCCAGCTGAAGCGAAGCAGGCAATGGCGCATATTAAGGAAGAATTCCCTACCGGTACGCTTATCAAGCTCTTATTTGTAGGTGACCGGACAGAGCAACCTGTGCTCGCAAGTCTTATCCGGAAATTCAGTGTCGACGTGAATATCGTGCAAGGGAACATTTCCCATACGCATGGTGGGGCATACGGCACACTCATACTTCAGCTCCTTGGAGATTCCACAATTATTGAGGAAGCAATTCATTATCTCAATGAAAATGATGTTCAGACGGAGGTGATCGGTAATGATTGAAAACCTTTTTCCGAATGTTGACTGGGCTAAGATGTGGGAAGCGACAGTGGAAACACTCTATATGACAGCAATCTCTACATTGTTCACATTAGTTATTGGACTAGCACTCGGGATTTTACTCTTCCTATCAAGTCCCGGTCAACTGTGGTCGAATAAGTTTGTAAATATGATTTCAGGGGCATTCGTCAATGTCTTTAGGTCAATCCCGTTTATCATATTAATCATTTTGCTTATTCCGTTTACGAAATTTCTTCTTGGCACAATCCGCGGACCGGATGCTGCGATGCCGGCACTAATAATTGGGGCGGCTCCGTTTTATGCAAGAATGGTGCTGATTGCCTTACAGGAAATTGATAAAGGTGTAATTGAAGCTTCGAAGTCAATGGGAGCAAAAACGAGAACGATTATTTTTAAAGTTCTTTTACCCGAATCGATGCCTGCACTTATTTCGGGAATTACCGTAACAGCGATTGCACTCGTCGGGTACACCGCTATGGCGGGGATTATTGGCGCAGGCGGTCTTGGGACACTCGCGTACTTAGATGGATTCCAGCGTAGCCGCGAGGACGTTACACTTGTTGCAACAATCTTTATTTTAATTATCGTATTCGTAATCCAATTCATCGGGGATTTCGCGGTAAGGAAATTTGACAAAAGATAATTTTATAGCAGTAACGTCAGGCTTTGCCTGTAAACCATAAAACAGAATAGAAAAAGGGGAGAAATCATCATGAAAAAGCTTTTAGGGGGAATAGTATTAGCAGTACTTGTATTCGCATTGGCAGCTTGTGGAGCGAAAGATGACAGCGGCGATAAAAATGCAAATGGGGGAGACAAGGCTGTCGATGAAACCGTAGAGGAAACGGAAATCGTCATTGGTGCATCAAATACACCGCACGCAATCATTTTAGAAAAGGCAGCACCGATATTGAAAGAAAAAGGCATTGAACTTGTCATTGAAACCTACCAAGACTATATCTTGCCAAACAAAGATCTTGAATCCAGTGAGTTGGATGCGAACTTCTTCCAACACATACCTTACTTGGACCAACAAGTAATTGATCATGGCTATAAATTTGCAAATGCAGGGGCTATCCATATCGAACCGATGGCTGTTTACTCGACGAAATTTAAATCAATCGAGGAACTTCCGGAGGGTGCTACTATTATATTTAGTAACTCAGTAGCTGAACATGGCCGCGTTCTATCTTTACTGGAGTCAGCTGGGTTAATTAAATTAGCTGACGGAGTAGATAAAGTAAAGGCTGAAGTGAAAGACATTGTAGACAATCCTAAAAATCTCCAGTTTGATGCAAATTACGAACCAGCACTCTTGCCGCAACTTTATAATAATGATGAAGGCGATGCAGTCGTTATCAACGCAAACTATGCAATCGATGCAGGTTTGAATCCAGTTGAAGATTCTATTGCGATAGAAGAGACGGAGTCGCCGTATGCAAACATCATCACAGTAAGAGAAGGCGAAGAAAATACGGAAGCAATCAAGACTTTGGTTGACGTGTTGAAATCGAAAGAAATCCAAGACTTCATTCTCGAAGAGTGGGGCGGCGACGTTATCCCTGTAAAGTGATTTAATGAAGAAAGTGAATAATAGGCTTTACCCTTCCATCCAGAAGAACATCATAGAAAAAAGGGAGATTTAAAAATGAAAAAATTTAGCATAGGGTTTTTAATGGCAGTACTTGTACTCGCACTTGCGGCTTGCGGAACAAAAAACACCAATGAAAGCAATAATGTAAGCGGAAAAAGTGATGATAACGGGAAAAAAGAAATAACTAAGATTGTTGTCGGTGCTTCCAATACACCGCATTCAATCATACTCGAGCAAGCTAAACCGTTATTGAAGGAAAAAGGTTACGATCTTCAAATCGAAACATATCAAGACTATGTGTTGCCAAATCAAGATCTTGAATCGGGTGACCTCGATGCAAACTACTTCCAGCATATCCCTTACCTTGACTTGCAAATTAAAGACGCAGGATACGATTTTGTGAATGCAGGCGGCATCCATATTGAACCAATCGGAGTGTATTCGAAAAAGTATAAATCACTTGATGAACTACCTAAAGGTGCGACGATTTTGATGAGTAGTTCTGTTTCGGATCATGGACGTGTACTTGCGATGCTCGAATCAACAGGACTTATCAAACTTGATGAAAGTATAGATAAGACAGCTGCTGAACTGAAAGATATCGTTGAAAATCCTAAAAACATCAAGTTTGACGCAAACTACGAACCTGGCCTAATGCCGCAACTTTATGCGAATGATGAAGGCGATGCATTGCTGATCAACTCGAATTTTGCGATCGATGCGGGCTTGAATCCGATTGAAGATTCCATTGCAATCGAAGACACGGATTCACCTTATGTAAATATCATTGCTGTAAGAAAAGGCGATGAAGATAAAGAGTCAATCAAAACTTTGATTGAAATATTGAAGTCGAAAGAAATTCAAGACTTTATTCTAAATGAATGGGACGGTACAGTAGTCCCGGTAAAGTGATGTGAAGAATACTCCGTCGAAGATTTTGAGTTCGACGGATTTTTTCTGTTTTCCAATAGATGTTAATCGCGAATAGATGTTTCAATAGCGAAAATATTATGGTATCGTTATCTATTAAATACATAAAGTCATCTTAGGGGGACATAGGTTTGAAGTTGAAAATTGGGCTTATATGGCGTATCGTCATCGCAATTGCATCAGCAATTGTACTTGGATTACTTTTACCGATGATACCAAAAATCGGAGAAGGTTTTACGGATTGGTTTGTCAGTCTTGCCGCTACATTTAATATGATTTTTGGAGGTTTTTTGAACTTTATAGTGCCTTTGATTATTATTGCATTTATCACGCCTGGAATTGCGAAGCTGGGTAAAGGATCTGGAAAGCTCCTTGGTCTAGCAACAGCATTCGCTTATATCTCTACAATTGTAGCGGGTATTATTGCATACTTTTCGGCAACAGCTTTATTGCCAGGCTTTATCGGAAGTATTGGAGACGGCAAGGTCGAAAAAGCAGGCCGGGCTGCCGCAGAATCATTTTTTGAACTCGAAATGACACCGATCATGGGTGTAATGTCAGCACTCCTTCTCGCATTCGTACTTGGTATTGGTATGGCTTCCATTGGCAGTAAGGCAATGCTGGCTGTATTCGAGGAATTGAATGTCTTGATCGAAAAGGTGATTGCGTTTGTTATCATTCCGCTATTGCCGTTCCATATTTTTGGTATCTTCCTTAATATGACATATACTGGTGAGGTTGCAAAGGTTCTTTCTGTGTTTGCAATGGTCTTCGTGATGATTATCGTTCTACATTTCATCATGCTAACGATTCAATACACGATTGCCGGCTCGCTTTCAAAACGTAATCCGTTCTTCTTGATGAAAACGATGGCCCCTGCTTATTTTACTGCACTTGGGACACAATCATCTGCAGCAACGATTCCAATTACGTTAAGCCAAGCACGTAAAACCGGTGCGTCGGATAAGGTAACTGATTTTACCATTCCACTTTTTGCGACAATTCACTTGTCAGGAAGTACAATCACTCTTGTGTCATGTTCAATCGGTGTCATGCTGATGAATGGAGTGCCTGTTGTGTTCAGCGATTACCTGCCATTCATCTTCATGCTGGGTGTGACAATGATTGCTGCTCCTGGAGTTCCGGGCGGCGCGGTTGTAGCGGCAACTGGACTCCTCGTTTCAATGCTAGGTTTTGATCAGACAATGGTTGCACTTATGATTGCACTTTACATGGCGCAAGACAGTTTCGGAACAGCTACGAACGTCACTGGCGACGGTGCACTTGCTATTATCGTCGACAGATTTACGGATAATGACATTCCAACTGAAACGAAATTAGAACCAAAACAATATTAATAAGTAGTCCCAAGCCGGTACATAAAGTGCCGGCTTTTTGAATTGTTTGGTTTCTCAATAAGGGATAGATAATTGAAAATGAGTAAAGACTTGATGAAGAAAGCTGTTCAAGTCTTGAATTAAGGGTATTCCTTTTAAATGAAACGATTCTTAATGATTTGCAAGGCAATGCTTAATGCGATAAGATTAGAATGATACTAAATAGAGAATGGATATCCGTTCAACTTTAATATATTGGAGGTATTGGAATGGCTACTTTAGAAATTAAAGACCTTCACGTCGAAATTGAAGGCAAGGAAATATTGAAAGGCGTCGATTTGACGATTAATACAAATGAGATCCACGCAATCATGGGTCCGAATGGTACAGGTAAATCTACACTCGCGCAAGCGATTATGGGGCATCCCAAATATGAGGTAACATCAGGTACAATCACACTCGATGGCGAAGACGTGCTAGAGATGGAAGTGGACGAGCGCGCTAGAGCGGGTATCTTCCTTGGTATGCAATATCCAAGCGAGATTACTGGTGTAACGAACGCTGACTTCCTTCGTTCTGCAATCAATGCGAAACGTGAAGAAGGCGATGAAATTTCATTGATGAAATTCATCCGTGAACTTGATAGCAAAATGGAATTCCTTGAAATGGACGAAGATATGGCTACACGTTACTTGAACGAAGGCTTCTCAGGCGGAGAAAAGAAACGTAACGAAATCCTTCAGCTTACAATGCTGAAACCTAAATTTGCAGTGCTTGATGAAATTGACTCTGGTCTTGACATTGATGCATTGAAAGTTGTTTCAAAAGGCATTAACGAAATGCGCGGCGAAGATTTTGGTTGCCTGATCATCACTCATTACCAACGTCTTCTTGACTATATTACGCCAGACAAAGTTCACGTTATGATGCAAGGTAAAGTTGTTAAATCCGGCGGTGCTGAACTAGCACATAAACTTGAAGAATCAGGATATGACTGGATTAAAGAAGAACTTGGCATCGAAGACGAAACTGTCGGGCAGGAAGTTTAAGAAAGGGGGACGATTCAAAATGACGGTTGAAACAAAGATGGCATTAACCGAACAGGACGTCCGCTCCTATTCCGCTAAGATGAATGAAGCAGATTGGATGGCGGATTTCCGCGCAGACGCATTAGCGAAAGCGGAACAGCTACCAATGCCAAAACCAGATAAGACGAAAATCGATAAATGGAATTTCACGGAATTCCCTGTTCATACGGTAGAAAGTGCTACGTATTCTTCATTGGACGAACTGTCAGAAGAAGCGCGTGCACTTGTTGATAAAGATCAGCAGAACAGCATTTATGTCCAGCATAATAACACACCAGCTTACCTGTTTTTATCTGAAGAGTTGAAAGCGAAAGGTGTCATCATGACAGACATTTTCACAGCATCACGTGAACATAGTGATCTTATGAAAAAATATTTCATGACAGACGGTGTGAAAGTAGACGAGCATAAACTGACTGCACTTCATGCAGCACTTATAAACGGTGGCGTTTTCGTATATGTTCCGAAAAATGTTGTTGTCGAAGAACCAATTCAAGTGTTGTTTTTACATGATGATGAACAAGCTTCACTCTTTAACCACGTTCTAGTTGTGGCAGAAGCGAATAGTTCAGTGACGTATGTTGAGAACTATTTATCGACTGTAGAAGAAGCAAAAGGATTAGCTAATATCGTTTCTGAAGTATTCACAGGTGATAATGCACAAATTACTTACGGTGCGGTTGATGTACTTGCGAAGGGATTTACAACTTACGTGAATCGTCGTGGAGTTACAGGACGCGATAGCCGAATTGATTGGGCACTTGGATTGATGAATGACAGTGATACGATTTCTGAAAATATTACGCATCTTGTTGGTAACGGATCTCATTGTGACATGAAGACAGTTGTTGTTGGACGCGGTCAACAGCGCCAAAACTTCACAACTGAAATCGTTCACTGGGGAACGGATACTGAAGGATTCATCTTGAAACACGGTGTCGTGAAAGAAGCATCTACATGTATCTTTAACGGTATTGGAAGAATTGCAAAAGGCGCAACAAGAGCGAACGCTGTTCAAGAGTCACGTGTTCTTATGTTGAGTGAAAGGGCACGCGGAGACGCAAACCCAATCCTTCTTATCGACGAAGACGATGTAACTGCAGGACACGCAGCATCTGTTGGTCGGGTTGATCCGATGCAACTGTTTTACTTGATGAGCCGAGGAATTTCCCAACACGAAGCAGAACGCCTTGTCATCCATGGTTTCCTTGCGCCTGTTGTCAGCAAATTGCCGATTGAAGGCGTTAAGAAACAATTGACGGAGGTTATCGAAAGGAAAGTGCGCTAATGCTCAGTACAGACATCCGCAAACATTTCCCTATATTGGACCAGGAAATAAACGGGCATCCGCTCGTTTATCTAGATAGTGCCGCGACTTCTCAAAAGCCCCGGCAAGTAATAGAAGCGATTAGCAACTATTACAGTTTTGATAACTCAAACGTTCACCGTGGCGTGCATACGCTTGGAAACCGGGCGACGGAAGGGTATGAAGGTGCACGTGAGAAAGTGCGTAACTTCATAAATGCGAAGTCGACGGAAGAAGTCATTTTCATGCGTGGTACGACAACTGCATTAAACACAGTTGCGCAAAGTTATGGGCGGGCGAATGTCGCTGAAGGTGATGAAATATTGATCACTTACATGGAGCACCATTCGAACATTATTCCATGGCAGCAATTGGCAAAAGAAAAAGGGGCAGTGTTGAAATACGTCGACCTTGAGGAAGACGGAACATTGTCAATCGAAAAAGTGCGAGAAGTGATTACAGACCGGACAAAAATCGTGTCAATCATGTACGTATCGAACGTGCTTGGTACGATGAATCCGATTAAAGAAATTACCGAAATTGCGCATGCTCATGGGGCTGTCATGGTTGTCGATGGCGCGCAAGCTGCACCGCATTTGAAAATCGATGTACAGAAACTTGACTGTGACTTTTTCGCTTTCTCGGGACACAAGATGTGCGGGCCAACCGGTATCGGTGTTCTTTATGGGAAAAAAGATTTACTTAACAAAATGGAGCCGGTGGAGTTCGGAGGCGAAATGATCGACTTCGTCGGTTTGTATGAATCAACATGGAAAGAGCTTCCTTGGAAGTTTGAAGGCGGTACACCGATTATCGCGGGTGCGATTGGTCTTGGTGCTGCTATCGATTTTCTTGAGGAGATCGGACTGGATAACATTGAACGGCATGAACACCAACTTGCCGGATATGCAATGAAGCGGATGTCGGAAATCGATGGACTTACCATCTATGGCCCGCTTGATCCTGAAAAACGCGCTGGACTTGTCACGTTCAATCTGAACGATGTCCATCCGCATGATGTCGCAACGGTGCTCGATATGCACGGCATTGCCGTCAGGGCGGGTCACCATTGCGCACAGCCGCTCATGAAATGGCTCGATGTATCAGCCACGGCACGCGCCAGCTTCTATATTTACAATACAGAAGCTGACGTTGATCGCCTCGTGGACGGACTCCGTATTGCAAAGGAGTATTTCGCAGATGTCTACTAATAAATTAGATCAATTATATCGTTCGGTCATCATGGATCATTACAAAAACCCTAGAAACAAAGGCATCATCGAAGAAAGTAGCATCACTGTCGATATGAATAATCCGACATGTGGCGATGTTATTCATCTGACGCTTCAAGTAGATGACGGCATCGTTCAAAATGCGAAATTTGAAGGGGACGGCTGTTCAATTTCGATGGCATCCGCTTCTATGATGACGCAAATTGTCAAAGGGAAAAAAGTGGACGAAGCATTAAAAGCTGCCACTGTCTTTTCGGACATGATGTTGGGCAAAGATATTGACGACTCCATCGACCTCGGCGATATTGAAGCATTGGCGGGCGTAGCGAAATTTCCCGCCCGTATCAAATGTGCGACATTGGCCTGGAAGGCGATGGAAAAGGGAGTCGGAAATGACTCCGGACAAAATAGAACGGAGGAATAGTAATGGCTAAAAAAATGCCGGAAATCGGCGATTACAAATATGGGTTTGCTGATAAAGACGTCTCTGTTTTCCGTTCGGAACGTGGTTTGACAAAAGAAATCGTCGAAGAAATCTCAGGAATGAAGGACGAACCTAAGTGGATGCTTGACTACCGCTTGAAATCATTGGAACTGTTCTACAAAATGCCAATGCCTCAGTGGGGTGGAGATCTCAACTCCCTTAAATTCGACGAAATCACATATTACGTTAAACCATCTGAAGGAGCAGAACGCTCTTGGGATGAAGTACCGGAAGAAATCAAGCGTACGTTTGATAAACTCGGGATTCCAGAAGCGGAACAAAAATACCTTGCAGGTGTTTCTGCACAATATGAATCTGAAGTTGTGTATCACAATATGAAAGAAGAACTCGTAGACTTGGGGATTGTCTTCAAAGATACGGATTCAGCACTTAGAGAAAACGAAGAGCTATTCAAAAAGTATTTCGGAACGATTATTCCGAACTCTGATAATAAGTTTGCTGCCCTAAATTCAGCTGTCTGGTCAGGCGGTTCATTCATCTACGTGCCACCAGGCGTTAAAGTTGAAACACCGTTGCAAGCCTACTTCCGTATCAACTCGGAAAACATGGGGCAGTTCGAGCGCACACTTATCGTTGTTGATGAAGGAGCAAGCGTCCACTACGTTGAAGGATGTACTGCACCTGTTTATACGACGAACTCACTCCACAGTGCAGTCGTTGAAATCATCATCAAAAAAGATGCGTATTGCCGTTATACGACAATCCAAAACTGGGCAAACAACGTGTATAACCTTGTTACTAAGCGTGCAGTTTGTGATGCAAATGCAACAATGGAATGGATTGACGGTAACATCGGTTCGAAATTGACGATGAAATACCCTGCAGTTATTCTTAAAGGCGAAGGCGCTCGCGGTATGACACTTTCCATCGCGCTTGCTGGGAAAGGTCAACACCAGGATGCTGGAGCTAAAATGCATCACCTTGCGCCAAATACATCATCTACAATCGTATCGAAATCGATTTCTCAACACGGTGGTAAAGTAACATATCGTGGAATCGTTCACTTCGGACGTAAAGCAGATGGTGCACGCGCAAACATCGAGTGTGACACGCTCATTATGGATGACCTGTCGACTTCTGACACGATTCCATATAATGAAATCCTGAATGATAACATTTCACTTGAACACGAAGCGAAAGTTTCTAAAGTATCAGAGGAGCAGCTCTTCTACTTGATGAGCCGCGGAGTTCCTGAGCTTGAAGCAACTGAAATGATCGTTATGGGCTTCATCGAGCCATTCACAAAAGAGTTGCCGATGGAATATGCTGTAGAAATGAACCGTCTTATCAAGTTTGAGATGGAAGGTTCAATCGGGTAATTATTATATGGAAAAACCGGCCACTACGGTCGGTTTTTTTGTTTTTACCGCGTCTATTGATTAACTATTTTCATACATAAGTTGTAGGTAAGCAAAGGCTTGAAACCAACATTTTCACTGGATTATTTCCGGTTCACTTTCGGCGAAATAGTCATGACACCCTTCTTGGTAATCTTGTTGCAAATAGTTGCCTGTCGCGTACTTACAATACCTATAGAAAGAGACAATTCCTAAAATGAAAAAAGGAAAAGCCCATGGCGAAGGTATCAGCGGTCAAAATTGTATCTTTGACCGCTTCTCTCCAAGTAAGAAGCCCTCTATTCCCTCGTTCCCAAAAAGCATTAGCACTTCGTGTATCTGCGCTTTTGGAGAGTGACGGATGAACAACCACCATACGATTGCCGAAAACCTATACAGAAAAAAAGCTCGGTAATGGTATAGAAGTTGTTCAATCCAAAGCGATCAAAAAAGCAATTATACACGGAGTGCCTAGTAGTTGATTAATTTTTCTGCTTGGCTTATCACGGGAGGCATCCCCGATCGCCGCATCGAATTCAATGGTATTCTTTATGTCGACCTTTATAGTCGGCCAAATCTGTTGTCCAGATATGTTAATATAAATAGTATCGATTCATTTGAAAGGGGGCGTAGGGATGATCCAAATCGGACTAACCGGTTGGGGAGACCATCCTGACGTATACAACTCTTCTTCTTCGAAGAAAGAAAAACTGATTGATTATAGTGCGCACTTTCCTATCGTCGAATTAGATTCCACTTTTTACGCAATACAGTCGGAGCGCAATATTCGAAAATGGATTGCAGAAACACCGAGTAATTTCCGTTTTGTCGTCAAAGCTTATCAAGGAATGACCGGGCATCATCGGGGAGAACTGCCCTATGCATCCATCGAAGAAATGTACGAATTATTTCGGCTGTCAGTTACTCCGCTACAAGAAGCGGGTAAACTTGCAATGATCCTTGTTCAGTTTCCGCCTTGGTTTGATTGTACGAAAGAGAACGTTGAGGAAATCAGCTTTGTTTGCAGTAAATTGCATGGATTCGACATCGCTATTGAATTTAGGCATCAGTCTTGGTATTCTCCGAAATATTGTGATCAAACGTTAGCTTTTTTGAAGAGACTGAACGTTATCCATTCCGTATGTGATGAGCCACAAGCCGGGCAGGGAAGCATCCCGCTGATACCGATCTCAACCCGGACGGATAAAGTGCTAGTTAGATTACACGGTCGTAATGTGGCGGGATGGCGCAACACGACGGGGGATGATAAGGCATGGCGCAAGGTGAGGTACTTATATAACTATAATGATGCTGAACTAAAGGAAATCCAGTTAGCCTTACAAAAATTGCAAGATGCGACTGATGAGGTGTTCGTCATCTTTAACAATAATTCGGGTGGACATGCGGCACAAAATGCAAAACGCTTTCAAAAAATGCTCAACATCCACTATGAAAGTCTAACGCCGAAACAACTCGATTTTTTTGAAGGAGAATGGTAATTGTAATGGAATTTATCTTATTGGCTGTGATCGGTCTGGCGGCAGGAGTTGTCGGAGCGCTTGTCGGATTGGGCGGCGGGGTTATCCTCGTCCCAGCGACGCTTTTCGTCGGTATTAATCTTGGTTTAATCGATGGTATTACTCCTCAAAGTGTCGTCGGTCTTTCCGTTATCATGATGATTTTTACTGGTTTAGCATCAACACTTTCCTATATGAAGACAAAAACAATTGATTTCAAAAGTGGATTTATCTTTTTTATAGGAAGTGTACCGGGGACTTTACTTGGTGCATTTGTAAATAAAGGACTCGACTTGCCATCATTCAATTTATATTTCGGAATTTTACTCATCCTATTATCAACACTTCTTTTAGTACGCAATTATTTGAAACCGGTCAGCTGGTTTGTTAATCACGGCAAAAAAAGATCATTCACAGATAAGATGAACCAGACTTACGTTTATGGTTATCCTGTATGGTTTGCACTAGTGCTGACATTTGGAGTCGGATTTGCATCAGGTCTATTTGGTATCGGCGGGGGATCAATCATCGTACCTGCAATGATTCTTCTATTTCTGTTTCCACCGCATGTCGCGGTCGGTACGTCGATGTTCATGGTATTTTTGTCAGCTCTCGTCAACTCTATCACGCATATCTCTCTGGGCAATGTGCCGTGGCTCTATACCATCCCAGTCGTTCCAGCAGCGTATATCGGTGCCAAAGTCGGTGCAAAGTTGAACCAAAAAATGAAATCAGAAACGCTTGTTGTTGCACTGCGTATTATTCTTCTGCTACTAGGAATAAGATCAATTATTGACGGACTTATGGGGTGACATATGAATCACGAAATTGAGACGATTCACTTCTATCATACAAACGATATCCACAGCCATTTTGAGAACTGGCCACAAATCAGCCGGCTTCTTTGTAATAAGAAACAGGAGCATTTAATAGAAGGAAATGCTTGCTACATAGTAGACATCGGAGATCATGTTGATCGTTCCCATCCTTTTACAGAAGGGACGAAAGGTCAAGGGAATATACAATTGTTGAATGAAGCGGGATATGATGCCGTCACGATTGGCAATAACGAAGGAATTACCATGTCAAAAGAGGCGCTGTCTTCTCTTTATAAGGAGGCCAGTTTCGATGTTATCCTTAGCAATTTATTTGAGGACGATGGAAGTCGGCCAGATTGGTCGTTGCCTTACAGAATCTATAGCACTGCGAAAGGAACACGAATCGGTGTCATAGGAGCTACCGCAGAATATAAAGCCTTCTATTCGAAGCTGGGCTGGCAAGTGACACCACCCCGCGAAAATTTAAAGCGTATTGCTGAGAGTTTGGCTGAGGACACTGATTTTATTGTTTGTCTATCGCATATGGGGATTAATGAAGACGAAAAGCTTGCAGCAGAATGTCCAGGGATTGATGTCATTTTCGGCGCACATACGCACCACCTTTTTCATGAGGGCAAGATGATTGGCGAAACGATGCTCGCTGCAACGGGGAAATATGGTCAGTATGTCGGTCATGTCACCGTGAAATTTGATAAGGATGCCAAAAAGCCCATGCAACTGGATGCAGAGCTTTTCAGGATGGATTCGGTGAAGAGTAATGAAAAAGATATTGAAAAAGTAAATAAACTAATTCAATTGGGGAAAAAAGAAATGGAAGAACAGGTCTTTTTCAATCCAACCCATTTGGCTCAAAACTTGTTTGAAGAAAGTCCCTTGTCGTCTTTCTTTGGGAGGGCGCTCATTGCCTATTCGCAAGCTGATTGCGCATTGTTCAATGCGGGGATTTTCTTAGGAAGTCTAGATGAGGGCTGGGTGACGAAAGCTGATTTACATGCGTTGCTGCCTCATCCCATCAATCCCTGCCTCGTCACATTGGATGGATCTGAACTGATAGACGTATATGAGCTGTCCATGAATAAAGACTGGCCACAAATCGAAATTAAAGGACTGGGCTTTCGGGGAGCATTAATGGGTGCGATGATTCATGAAAGATTATATAAAAATAGACATGGCCAGTTATTCGCCGGCAACCGGGAAGTTGTGTCCGGTCAAAAGTATACACTTGCAACGCTGGATATGTTCACATTCGGATTTTTCTTCCCGTCACTGAAACAGGCAGAGAAAGAGTACTACATGCCAGAATTGATCAGGGACGTGTTAGGGTGGTATGGAACTGAATATTTTAAAGAATGAACGACTCCTTTCCTGCATAACGTATAGCAGGAGGAGTCGTTTTGAAATTTCAGGGCCAGGTAACCCGGCGATCCAGGAAAAAGAAACGTAAATTGTTACCCTTTCTTCTTCCCACAATTATAATTGCAGTCTCCCTATTCTTTTACACTGTTAATACAAGACTTACTCCAATTTATGTCCAGTATGCAGAGGTACAGACGGAGAAAATAGCCTCCCATGTTATCAGTAAAGCCATTAATTCAAGAATAGCTAATGTCCTGGACGTCAATGAGATTATTGTAGACGCATCGACTAATACTGAAGGGGGGGCGGCGTGGAAATTCAATACAGAAATTATCAATAGGGTGTTGGCAGAAACACAACAACTAGTCGAGTCCCATCTCCAGCAAGCCGAGGAGGGAAATCTGGATATGCTACCTATGCAAAGTGGTATCGAATTCGATCCGCAAGCGATGGAAAGCCAAGGTGGAGTTGTTTTTTTTGTGCCAATCGGGCAAGCGACGAATATTCCCCTGCTCGGTAATTTAGGCCCCAAAATCCCTATCCGTTTCCACGTCATTGGCGAGGTCAGTGCGACGATTGATACGGAAACACGTTCTTTCGGTATTAACAGTGTGTATGTTGAAGTTAATATATTACTGACAGTAAATGTTCAAATTATTGTTCCACTCGCAACCGAAAAAAGTGTAGTTAAACAGAAGATTCCGGTAGCGATGGGACTCATTCATGGAACGGTTCCTGACTACTACAATAGTGGAAGTGGAAATCCGCCAAATCTTCAAATCCCTTTGCCAGATAATTTCGCGGAATGAAGAAGGGCTTGAAAATGTCCAAGATTATTGATAGGCTTGTTAAGAATTGAAAAATCGATTGGGTAGAGGCTGCATTGCTTATTAGTCACACACGCGAGATTGACACCGATGACCGTGCGTAAAAGGAAGCTTTGCCGAAGCTTGGTAAGATCGTCAGGATCTATCAGGCTGGGGTTGTTCCGAATAGGGATAACACTGTCATACATCTTTGAACATGTATGATGAGCTACAAGTCGTGTGTTAGATAAGCAGTATGAGTTATCCAACAAACGAAACGTAGATAAAGCCGGCTCCTGATGCACTCTGCTGAGTGTAATTAGCAGCCGTTTTTTTATTCCCCCTATACAGGGCCTCAACCCGACTAAATGGAGGAATTGTAGATGATAGGAACATGGGTATCAATTTTACCGCCGCTAATCGCCATTATTATGGTGTTTGCGACTAAGCGAGTGCTATTGTCGCTAGGCGCAGGAATAGTGTCAGGCGCTTTGCTGGCAGCGTCATTTGGGCCTGTTGAATCGCTGAAGAATTTGTGGGAATCATTAAAAGCAACATTTTGGGATGATGGATTTAATACAGGGAATATTTATATCATTCTTTTCATCCTTCTATTAGGAGTTATCACTGCATTTGTTAGTTTGTCTGGGGGAAGCCGGGCATTTGCAGAATGGGCAGTGCGTCATATCAAAACAAAACGCGGAGCAAAATTGCTCACAGTGTTTCTCGGTATTGCTATTTTTGTGGATGACTATTTCAATGCGTTGGCAGTTGGGCAAATCGCTCGTCCGATCACGGATCAACATCGGGTTTCAAGAGCGAAATTGGCTTACTTCATCGACTCAACTTCGGCGCCGATTTGTGTCATTTCTCCAATTTCAAGCTGGGGAGCCTTTTTAATCGGACAACTTGCACTCATATTTGGCGGGGCTGCTGCAATTAGCTATTCGCCACTATCCGCTTTCCTTATGATGGCACCTATGAATTTTTACGTTATCGCCACATTTGCAATGGTATTCTTCCTCGCATGGACGAATTTTGATCTATTCGACATGAAGAAACATGAACAGCGTGCAATGGAGACGGGTCAATTATTTGATCCTGAAAAAGAAATTCCAGGTCAACTGAAAGAAGAATTTCCGGTTCACGCGCATGGTCGTGTTCGGGATTTAGTCGCACCAATCGTTACACTTGTTGCGGTAACATTTGCTGTTATGATTTGGACAGGTTATTTAGAGGGAGGATCGATGAACATTTTGTCGATCTTTGAAAATACGGATGTATCGCTAGCGCTGTTGGCAGGTGGGATTACAGCTACAGCACTTGCAGCCATCTTATATATGTTGCAGATGAAAAATAATGAAACTGCTAGCTATTCCCTCATGGGCAGCGCATTTACAAATGGATTGAAGGCTATGATGCCACCCGTTTTCATCCTTATTTTTGCCTGGTCACTGTCGTTCTTAATTGGAAAACTGGAAACAGGTTTGTTTTTATCTGAGCTAGTATTGAAATCAAATATACCGGTTTCATTCCTGCCGGTCATTATGTTCATTCTTGCTGGCATTATGGCTTTCTCAACGGGAAGTTCTTGGGGGTCTTTCGGTATTCTTATGCCGATTGCAGGAACAATAATGATTGAAGCGGCACCTGAAATGTTACTGCCTGCGCTTGCAGCTGTTTTGGCAGGAGCCGTTTTCGGAGACCATTCCTCGCCTATTTCTGATACAACGATTCTTTCTTCTACAGGAGCAGGATGTAACCACATTGACCATGTTTCAACACAGTTTCCATACGCGTTGATTTGTGCGCTAGTGGCTACGGCGGGTTATATCCTATTAGGCATTACAGGTTCTATATGGATTGGTTTAGTAGGGGTCATCGTTATTCTTGCAGTATTGTTTTCTGTTTGGACGATGAAAGCTAAGAAAGAGGCAATACAGCTGTCTTTATAGTAGTAAATGATTGAAAGCGGTGAACTTTTCACCGCTTTTTATTATATTTCAAATAGTTTTCCAATAAAAAATGTTTTGACAATAGTTAGATAGGTATATATACTAGGCATTAAGACCACTAATAGTCTGAAAATGGAGAACTCCCATTCAATGGTTAGCTGGGGGTGTCAAGAAAGGATGATATTGAACTCGTAATCATAAGCCTTACTCGTAGAATTTAAACTGCGAAAGATTGGAATAGAAAAGTTATCATAGACTGAATAGAAAGTTTGTTTTACAATGGGCATGTACACAGGGAGAAAATGATGTTTTTGAAAAGCTAAACGTTTGTCAGTATCAGTTCGATTAAAACGATTTAAATTATCAGAAATATCAATAAAAGGGGGATTTTATATGAAATTGAAAAAGTTTGTAAGTGTATTTGCTGCTTCAGCTCTAGCAATTGGATTGTTGGCTGGATGTGGTACAGGTGAGAAGGCGGAAGAAGGAAGTACGGGTGGTTCTAAGGATGGCGATACGATTAAAATCGGGGTTAACTTAGAATTATCGGGTGCTGTTGCTTCATACGGTACTTCGGAATTATCGGGAATTGAGCTTGCCCGTGATGAGATTAACGCAGCTGGGGGAATTGATGGCAAGAAAATTGAGCTTATAAAAGTGGATAATAAGTCCGACCCTGCTGAAGCAATAAGTGCAGCACTTAAATTGATAACTAAGGATAAGGTAATTGCAATCATCGGAGCAGCAACAAGCGGTGCTACTGTTGCACAGGCTGAAATTGCTAATAACAACAAGACGCCACTAATCAGCCCGTCTGGAACAAGCCCGAACGTAACTGTTAAAGACAACGGAGATGTTAATGAATTCGTATTCCGTACATCATTCATTGATCCTTTCCAAGGAACGGTTGCAGCAAACTTTGCAGCGAATGACCTTGGCGTTAAAAACGTAGCAATTTTCTCTGATAACGCAAGCGATTATTCAAAAGGTCTTGCGTCATCGTTCAAAAAAGATTTTGAAGCTGCAGGCGGTAAAATTGTTGCAGAAGAATCTTATGTAGGAAAAGACTCTGATTTCCGTTCAACTCTTACGCGTATTAAAGCAGCAAATCCTGAATTCATTTTCATCCCTGGATACTATGAAGAAGTAGGATTGATTGTTAAACAGGCTCGTGAAATGGGTATCACTGTTCCACTTATGGGTGCAGATGGTTGGGATTCTCCAACTCTACTCGAACTTGCTGGTGTAGAAGCATTAAACAATACATTCACGACAAACCACTATTCTTCTGAAGATCCGGACGGCATCATTCAAGACTTCAACAAAAAATTCAATGACAAATTCAGTAAATCACCTGACGCATTTAACGCACTTGGCTACGATACAGTTTATCTACTAATGGATGCTATCGAACGTGCTGGCGGTGCAGATTCAGAGAAAATTAAAGACGCTCTTGCTGAAACAAAGGATCTTGAACTAGTAACCGGTTTATATTCGGTTGATGAAAATCATCACCCGGTTAAATCCGCTACAATTCTTGAATATAAAGATGGCGAACAAGTATTTAAAACGAAGGTAAATCCTTAATTCAACTGGTAGGAATGGGGGAGGATGTCCTCCCTCATTCCTTTTTTCATCCCAACTATTAGAGCTCAAAAAGGAGTGAAAATTTCATGGAATGGCTACAACAACTTATAAACGGTATTTCACTCGGAAGTATTTATGCATTAATTGCACTGGGCTACACAATGGTTTATGGAATCATAAAACTCATAAACTTTGCACATGGAGAAATTTTTATGATTGGTGCGTTTATCGGCTATTTCACTATAGCTGGATGGGGACTTGGATTTGTACCTGCATTACTAATATCGATGGTATCGTGTGCGATTATTGGTGTCGTTATTGAAAGGATTGCTTATAAAAGATTACGGAATGCTACAAGAATTGCGGCGTTGATTACCGCGATTGGCGTTTCACTTCTAATCCAAAATGGTGTCATTTATATGCGTGGAGCGCAACCAGAAGCCTATCCAGAGGTATTGCGTAATTCAACGTTTAACTTTTTTGGTGCTCAAATCAGCAGTCAATCCATATTAATTCTTTCCGTTTCTATCACACTGATGATCATTCTTCAGTTTGTTGTACATAAAACCAAAATTGGTAAAGCCATGAGAGCTGTTTCCTATGATGCAGAAGCTGCTAAACTCATGGGGATTAATGTCGACAACACAATCTCGGCAACGTTTGCAATTGGATCAGCCCTAGCGGGTGCAGCGGGCGTTATTTTCGGTATTTATTATACAAAGATTGACCCGTTAATGGGGATTATACCCGGTTTAAAAGCATTCGTAGCTGCTGTTCTTGGCGGGATTGGAATTATTCCAGGCGCCATGGCTGGAGGACTCGTGCTTGGAGTTGTAGAAACATTTGTCAGTGCACTCGGATTTTCTCTTTGGAGAGACGCGGCAGCATTTGTCATTTTAATCTTAATACTCATTTTCAAACCGTCTGGGCTCTTTGGTAAAAATACACGTGAGAAAGTGTAGGTGAAGTAAAATTATGAAAAAATCGAAACAGTTCTGGTCATTTATTGCTTCATCGATTATCGTTTATACTGTTATTCAAGTTCTTATTAGTGTAGGTATCTTAAATGACTTCCATTCTAATACATTAATCTTTATGTCTATCAATATTATGTTAGCGGTCAGTTTGCATTTGGTTATTGGGATAACGGGGCAATTTTCACTAGGGCATGCTGGATTTTTAGCAGTAGGTGCTTATATATCGGCAATCGTGACAATGAAATTACAATTACCTTTTCCGATTGCAATTTTAGCGGCAGGTATTGTGGCTACACTTGCAGGATTAATAATAGGGATCCCGAGTTTACGATTACGGGGAGATTATTTGGCAATTGCTACGCTTGGATTTGCAGAGATTATTCGGATTGTATTCTTAAATATTGATTATGTCGGTGGAGCAGCGGGTATGCAAGTTAGTCACTTAACTACATGGACAACTACGTTTATCTGTCTTTTCCTAACTATACTAATTATCGTCAATTTTACAAATTCTAGACATGGCCGAGCGTGTATCTCTATTCGAGAAAATGAGATAGCATCGGATGCGATGGGCATCAATACAACATATTACAAAGTGTTAGCATTTGCAATTGGCGCTTTCTTCGCAGGTGTCGCAGGCGCTTTGTATGCACATAACTTTTATATCATTCAGCCTTCAAACTTTGGATTCTTAAAATCCATTGATATTTTGATCTATGTTGTTCTGGGTGGCCTAGGAAGTTTATCGGGGGCGATTGTTGCTACAATTTTATTGACAGTCGTTTCCACGTTCTTGCAAGGTTATCCAGAAACACGCATGATCATCTATAGTCTTGTGTTGATTATTGTAATGCTTTATCGTCCAAAAGGGTTGATGGGTACAATGGAAATTACCGATTACTTCAAGCTATGGAGAGGCTCAAAAGGAGGAGACCAACATGACAAGTGAACCGTTACTTAAAGTTAAAGATGTTGGTATTCAGTTTGGTGGACTAAAGGCCGTTTCGAATTTCAATTTGGAAATCAATCAAGGCGAGCTTATTGGTCTCATAGGCCCAAATGGTGCCGGTAAGACAACTAGTTTCAACTTATTAACAGGAGTCTATAAGCCAACGGAAGGCGATATACTATTTAACGGGAAGCGCATTAATGGGATGGCACCTTACCAGGTTACACGGGGAGGAATTAGCCGGACGTTTCAAAACATCCGTTTGTTCAATGAATTATCGGTTTTAGATAATGTCAAAGTTGCTTATCATTCGTTAGCAAAACACTCCGTTCTTAGCTCTATGTTTCGTTTGCCTTCACACTTTTCGGGCGAAAAAGAAATGGAAGAGAAAGCGATGGAGTTATTGAAAATCTTTCAATTAGAAAAAAACAAAGACGAAGACTCTAAAAATTTGGCGTATGGTAAACAGCGGCGGCTAGAAATTGCAAGAGCATTAGCGGCAGGACCTCAGCTATTATTACTAGATGAGCCGGCTGCAGGGATGAATCCGCAAGAAACAAAAGAATTAATGGAGTTAATCGCTTTTGTTCGAAAAAAGTTCAATTTAACTATCTTGTTAATCGAACACGATATGAACTTGGTAATGGGGATTTGCGAACGTATTTATGTGTTGGATCATGGTGTGCTCCTTGCTGAAGGAACTCCTGAAGAAATCCGTAATAATCCAAAAGTGATAGAGGCTTATTTAGGGGAGGAAGTGCACGAATGAGCATGCTTAAAGTTGAAAATCTAAACGTATATTATGGAAGTATCCATGCCCTTAAGGGTGTTTCTTTACATGTAGATGCCGGCGAAATTGTGACATTGATTGGCGCGAACGGAGCTGGAAAAAGTACGTTGTTGAAAACATTATCAGGTTTGTTGAAACCTAAGGAAGGAACCATCGAGTACTTGAATAATTCAATAGCAGGCAAACAGGCGCAGGCTATTGTACAAGCAGGAATTTCCCATGTTCCTGAAGGCAGGCGAGTTTTTGCGGAGATGAGTGTTGAAGAGAATATTGAGTTAGGTGCTTTTCTAAGAAAAGACAAAGCGGGTATTCAAAAGGATTTTCAAAAAGTATATGAGACTTTCCCGCGCCTGCACGAGCGGCGTAAGCAGTCGGCTGGAACCTTATCCGGCGGGGAGCAGCAGATGTTAGCCATGGGCAGGGCTATTATGGCAAAGCCGAAACTGTTGTTGCTGGATGAGCCATCAATGGGATTAGCCCCGCTAATGGTCAAGACGATTTTTCAAGTTGTAAAAGATATTAATGAAGAAGGAACGACGATTCTTCTTGTAGAACAAAATGCGCATATGGCCTTATCAGTTGCTGACCGGGCATATGTTATTGAAACGGGTCGTGTTATTCTTTCAGGGACTGCTGAAGAATTGCATGCCAGCGAAGAGATTAAGAATGCGTATCTCGGCGGTCACTAATCATTCATTGAAAAAGATGGCGTTTAACAACAAGGCGCTGTCTTTTTTATTCCGAAATATGCCAGAATGACGGTTGTTTGAAGTCAGAATATATGATACATTGACAACAGTAATGAAAACCTTCAATTAACGATGGGAATGGAGTCGATTATCTTGTCATGCAGACCGGAACAAGGGAATAGAACGGAATATGTTAGAAAACCGGATTGGTTGAAAATTAAGCTGAATACGAATGAAAACTATACAGATCTTAAGAAAATCATGCGGGAGAATAACTTAAATACCGTATGTGAAGAAGCACGTTGCCCTAATATTCACGAATGCTGGGGAGAGAGACGTACCGCTACATTCATGATCCTTGGTGCGGTTTGTACACGTGCATGCCGTTTTTGTGCGGTCAAAACAGGTTTACCAACTGAACTTGATCTTGCTGAGCCGGAACGTGTTGCCGATTCTGTTGCGCTTATGAATTTAAAACATACAGTTGTGACGGCAGTAGCACGTGATGATCAGAAAGACGGAGGATCTGCAGTATTTGCTGAAACAATTCGTGCCATCCGTAGAAAAAATCCATTTACAACAGTGGAAGTTTTACCTTCCGATATGGGTGGGGTTTATGAAAATTTGGAGCGGCTTATGGATGCTAGACCCGATATCTTGAACCACAATATTGAAACGGTACGCCGTCTTACACCTAGAGTCCGTGCGCGTGCGACATACGACCGTTCACTCGAACTTTTGCTCCGTGCAAAAGAGATGCAACCCGATATCCCTACAAAATCATCTATGATGCTTGGGCTTGGTGAAACGCATGAAGAAATCCTCGAGACAATGGATGATCTTCTTGCACATAAAGTTGATATAATGGCAATTGGTCAGTATTTACAGCCATCAAAAAAACATTTAAAAGTACAGAAATATTATTCGCCGCAAGAATTCAATGAACTAAGAAAAATTGCAAAGTCGAAAGGTTTCTCACACTGCGAGGCAGGTCCTCTAGTACGCTCGAGTTACCATGCCGACGAGCAGGTGAATGCGGCTGCAAAAGAAAGGCAGCGTCAAGGCGATGAACTACTTGAAACAACACTGCAAAGCTAAATTGGCGGTGATAGTGGAATGATAACATTAGAAAGTTGGCAGTTTGAAATTGTAAAGGATTACCGTGAAGGCTTTAATGAAGAAGCATTGCTTGCGAGATATAGTGACGTGCTCCTTAAATACGATTATATACTTGGGGACTGGGGATACGGACAACTCCGTTTAAAAGGTTTTTTTGAAGACACAAACCAGAAAGCAACGTATGAAACTAAAATCAGTACATTACAGGATTATCTTTACGAATACTGTAATTTTGGCTGCGCTTATTTTGTATTGAAAAAAATAGGACGGGTTAAGCTGGAAACGCAAGTTTCCGAAGTACCTGAATAATTGGGCCCGCGCGTGGATCTTGAATCCGCACGTGGGTCTTTTTTTGTTACGCATAGCAAATATGGTATCATGAGGTGAAGATAGTGAACAATCAGGAGGGAAAAGCCCGTGTATTTTGTCGACCGAAATCAAATTAGTGAATCGCTTAACCATATGGATAATTTGCTTGAATTATATAAAAGTGAAAATGAGTGGCAAGAGGATATCATTCATTCACTAGCGCTTGAACGGATAACGAATGTCATCATCGAATCGATTATTGATGTCGGGAATACGATGATTGATGGTTTTATCATGCGTGATCCAGGGAGTTATGAAGATATTATCGACATTATGGAAGACGAGCGGGTCATTACTTCGCAAATGGCCAAGCCGTTAAAACAAGTTGTCGAGCTTAGAAAGATGATCGTTCGCGACTTCACAAAAGTGGATAGCGAAGAAATCCAGCGTGTATTAAATGCGTCGATGACTGAACTCCTTGTATTTTCAACTAAGGTTCGTCACTACCTTGAACATGAACTCGGACCTGTTTCCGCATTCTTACCAGAGGACAAATGATCATGGGAACATACAAAGCAATCTGTCTTGACTTGGATGGCACTGTCTATCGAGGAATAGAACCGATTCCAGAAGCGGTTACGTTCATTGGGGAAATGCAACAGGGAGGCATTGATCCTTATTTCATAACAAACAATTCGTCGATGACGTGTCTGCAACTGCAAGAAAAGCTAGCTTCTTTCGGCATAAAAGCAGATCGTAATCGTATTATGACATCCGCTATTGCTGCGGCGAAGTATTGCAAAGAGAATTATAATGGTGCATCTGTCATGATGATTGGCGAAAGAGGTTTGGAAGAAGCATTAGCATTCGAAGGGATTGAGATCGTCAAAGAAAATCCAGATGTTGTAATCATGGGGATTGACCGGGGCGTGACATATGCGAAATTGGCCGATGCTTGTCTTGCAATACGGGCAGGGGCTAATTTTATCGCAACGAATAGCGACAAAGCTTTTCCAACGGAGAGAGGACTCGTTCCTGGTAATGGATCGTTCGTGACATTGCTGGAAAGTGCGACGGGAATAACTCCAGTATTTGTCGGTAAACCAGAGCCTCATATGCTTGAATTCATTCAGGTAGAGAACGGCTATCTAAAAGAAGAAATGGTCATGATTGGTGATAATTACGAGACGGATATACAAGCAGGAATTCGTTTCGGCATTGATACCGTACATGTTGCTGGGGGAGTTACATCACGAGAAGAAGTACAAGCGAGAAAACAGAAGCCCACCTATTCGTATGAGTCATTGCTTGAATGGGGAATGTAAAAAGACTAACCGCCTTGAGTAGGCGGTTAGTCATAATGCTCAAAAGAGCGGATTGTCTTCTATATATTGATAGATGCGTTCAGTCAGCTCGTCTGTCGTATCAGCCTCGACGATTTCACCATTGACGATCGCATACAGCGTATCTGAACATTTTGTGCAGTAACTTAAGCAACCGTACTCAAGAACATCAAGATTTGGATCTTTCTCCAACTTTTCAAATGTTTCTTGTGAACCGTTTGCAATATTACTCATGCAAAACTCGACAATCGGATTCACGACGATCACCTCACCTATTTGGAATCCTACTCTTTTTTTCCTCGCACGTCAATTATCCCGCATTCAGGGGCAAGCGGACGTAGCAGCGTCTATTACGTATATCATATGGGTTGCGGCTGTTGATTAGTGGGGCACCGAATTCCACTGATTAATCTTTCGCTTTATGATGACTTATTGTGAAACATGTCACAAACTGTTATAATCGTATTTGGGAAAACAACGGATTACTGTATTACAAAGGAGAAAAAACATGAGAAAACTTGTATTATTAGGCGCTGGATATGGAAATATGCGTATTTTACTGCGTTTATTGACAAAAGAACTGCCGAAAGATATCGAAATAACGCTTGTCGATCGTACCCCATTCCATAGCTTGAAGACGGAATTTTATGCGTTGGCTTCTGGAACTGTCTCAGATTCGGTTGTACGAGTTCCGCTTCCAGAACATGATAGATTGAAAGTTGTCAGTGGAGAAATTATAGAAATCAGACCAGATGAAAAGTGTGTCTATCTCGATGATGGTGTCCAACTCATGTATGACGAATTGGTCATCGGCCTTGGCTGTGAAGATAACTATCATGACGTGCCGGGGGCTGCTGAATATACGTATAGTATTCAAACAATTGGTAAGTCCAGGGTTACATATGAAAAACTACTTGGCCTTGGCAGCGGAGCAACAATTGGTATTGTTGGAGCCGGTTTAAGCGGAATCGAACTTGCCAGTGAGCTGCGGGAAAGCAGACCGGATTTGAATATTAAATTGTTTGATCGCGGCCCGCGTATTTTGAGAGACTTCCCTGAAAGACTCAGCAATTATGTCAAAGGTTGGTTTGACGAGCATAATGTCGACGTCGTTGCAAGCTCCAATATTACAAAAGTTGAACCGACTACACTCTTTAATCATGAAGAAACGATAGCGGTCGATGCTGTCGTTTGGACAGCAGGGATTCGTCCTGTCGCGGCTGTACAAAATATCGATACAGAAAAAGATGGATCAGGCCGAGTTGTACTGAATATGTATCATCAGTTGCCTGACTTTAATGATGTCTATATTGTAGGGGACTGTGCGGCCCTTCCATACGCACCGAGTGCACAAGTCGCAGAGGAACAGGCGGAGCAGATTGTACGTGTCTTGCGCAATGTCTGGAACAATGAGCCCTTGCCAGAGACAATGCCAGAAATCAAGTTGAAAGGGTTCCTAGGATCCCTTGGTAAGAAACAAGGATTTGCATACCTAGCTGATCGTACTGTAACTGGCCGTATTGCTCGATTGTTAAAATCAGGTGTGCTTTGGATGTATAAATGGCATAATGGTTAAACAAAAGCGCTGGAGTCTAGATGACAACTCTCGAACTTGTAACTTGTCCACAATATGAGAATTTCACAATTTCATGGCGTGTGAAAAATCCCTTACCTGCATACTGGCGGGTAAGGGATTTTCTCTTCTCATTTATACTATATTTTTATCATTTCACGATTCAGCTACATAGCCATTCTTTTCAAATGCCGTAAACACAGGTTTTAATTGAATATAGCCTTCACCGACCATTTCATCATTGATCATGACGAGTGGATAGAAAAACTCATCGTCTTGTATTTGCTGTATGATTTTTTTATGCTTGTCATCGGAAACATCTGATTCGATATCAATATAATCGATAGTGTACGGTTGGTTTGGGTACTTTCTGTCGATAGCAGCCTGAAGCCACTCATATGTATCTTTGGAGGAAGGTGAATTTACACAACTGGCACAAATGATATCTGCTCCGTAAATTTCAATGTTTATAATAACTTTATTCACTTTATTTGTCCCCTCTCGATTGATTGTTGGATTTTTTCTTCTTTCCAGTTTATAATAAGTATAAGGAAAGGAGAGTTAAAAAACAATGTCAGATACAATGTTAACTGAACCAGTACAAGAAGTATTAGATAAATTACGCCCATTCCTCTTACGTGATGGAGGAGACTGTGAACTTGTGGATATCGAGGATGGTATCGTGAAACTACGTCTACTTGGCGCTTGCGGTACTTGCCCAAGCTCGACAATTACACTAAAAGCAGGTATTGAGCGCGCTCTTTTGGAAGAAGTTCCAGGCGTCGTTGAAGTGGAACAAGTATTTTAATTTTTAAGTGGGCGGGCCGGAATTCGGTTCGCTTTTTCTATTTTCTCGACAAGAAAAGCTTCCACTGCAGACTGACGCTTGTCACGTCTATTCGGATACCTTGCGCCACTCTTTTATATCTTGCCATCGTTCTTTAGCCATTTCAATAATTTTTGGTTCAGTCGATGTGCGCTGGCTTTCAAGGATACGGGAAAAACTCTTTACTGCCTCATTTTCATCCCCGATTTTCCATGATAGTTCCGCAATCAAATACAGTACCTTTGTTTCAGACATTTGTGTTCCTTTAAAATCGCCTTCTGAATAGGAAGCATTATAGAAATTTCTGGCGATTAGTAGAAAACGCTTCTCTTCTTCCTTTGCCCCTTTTTGACGATATAACCAAGCAATCCGCAGGGTAAGTCCCGCAAGTGTAAGAACTTTCTCCTTCTTGAACATAGCGCTTAAATAGGCTAACTTATAAGTTTCAATGGCTTCATCGGTATCACGCTCAGCACTGAATGATCGGCCGTTCCACTGAGATGTTATCCGTTCGGCTATATCTTCTTCCGTGCCGGGAGCAAAGTAAGGGGAAAAGTCATCAGTAAAAGAGAAACCGCAATGAGGACAGACGGCAACGTTATATAGGATGGGATTTACTTCAGGATCTGAATAGACTGGTTTGAAATCACTTTCGTGGGATGCAACTCGAACGAACCTCGAACGGATTCTTATAGTTGTAAAGTGTTTTTTGCAATTAATACACGTTACTTTCTTATCATAAAATGGGCTGATTTCCATATAAATCTTCCTTTCGTACTAGACAATTCATTATAGCGCATAACACTCAATACAGGAGTTAATATGATTGCGTTCAGCTTGTTTTAATTGGTATGATGGAATGAAGAAAACAAAGGGAAGGTGAACACGAATGACACAGGTTGTTGAAGTTACAAAAGCAGCGGCAATTCATGTAAGGGAAATGATGCTTCATAATGAAGAAGAAGGATCATTTCTGCGTGTCGCTGTGAACGGTGGAGGATGCAGCGGGTTGACATATGGTATGGGTTTCGAAACTGAAAAGTCACCGGACGATATTCTGCTTGAACAGCACGGTTTACAAATTCTCGTTTCTAGTGAAGATGCCGGAGTGCTTGAAGGCACACAAGTTGATTATAAAGAGTCCCTTATGGGTGGCGGATTTACGATAAATAACCCGAATGCAATTGCTTCATGCGGTTGCGGAACATCATTCAGAACAGCTAAGAAAGAAGGAACGCCAGCAGACTGCTGATCGTTACGCGGGCTCTCCTAAGTCATGCTTAGGAGGGCTTTTTAGTCTCATTATAATTGTAGGGGTTTAGTCAGTATTTTCAAATATTTGCTATTTCAAATATACTATTGAAATGCCGTATCAAAAGGGCTACTATAAGAGATAGAAGTTTGTCGAAAAAATGACAAAGGCCGGGACTGTGTAAATCGTCGGTGTATCGATTTCACGTGGGCTGGGCACATAAAAAAATCAAAGGTGGTTTCGATCTTCGTGAAAAGACCGACAATTTTAGTATTAGGTGCGGGTTATGGCGGTTTAACAACGGTTGTTAACTTGCAAAAATCTCTTGGAGCGGACGATGCAGATGTCGTTCTTATAAACAAAAATGATTACCATTATGAATCGACATGGCTTCATGAAGCTGCTGCGGGAACAATGTCTCCTGAATCTGTACGTTATGATATAGCAAATGTTATTAATAGTAATAAAGTTAAATTTATTAAAGCCGAAGTTCAAGCAATCGACGTTAGCGGGAAAGTCGTAACGACAAACGTTGGTACTCATACATACGATTATCTTGTTATCTCGCTTGGTTTTGAAGGAGAAACATTCGGTATCCCAGGTCTTGATAAATATGCTTTCTCGATTGCCAATGTTAAAGCTGCACGTCAAATCCGCGAACATATTGAATATCAATTCGCGACTTGGTCAACTGAAGAAGTTAAAGACGATAGCCGCCTGACAATTATCGTAGGAGGAGCGGGCTTCACAGGAATCGAGTTCCTTGGTGAACTTGGTAACCGTGTTCCAGAACTTTGCAAAGAGTTCGACGTTCCGCAAGAAAAAGTACGTGTCCTATGTGTAGAAGCAGCCCCTATGGTTCTTCCAGGATTTGATCCTGAACTTGTGGAGTATGCAGTTAAACAATTGAACTCTAAAGGAATTGAATTCTCAATTGGTACACCAGTTGTAGAAGCTACTCCTGAGGGCGTCAATCTTAAAAAAGGCGAAGATGAGTTTGAATTTATCAAAGCTGGTACAGTCGTTTGGGCTGCTGGTGTGCGTGGTAACCGTTTGATTGAAGAAACGGGTATCGAAAACATGCGTGCTCGCGTTAAAGTAGACAAAGATCTTCGTGCACCTGGTCATTCTGATGTATTCATCGTTGGAGACTGCGCGCTTATGATCAACGAAGAAGTGAACCGTCCATTCCCGCCTACTGCACAAATTGCTATGCAACAAGGCGACATGTGTGCGAATAATATCATCGCACTTATGAAAGGCAATCCTACTTCAGAGTTCGTACCTGACTTAAAAGGAAGCGTTTGTTCACTAGGTGATAGCGATGCAATTGGTGTAGTATTCGGTAAAAAAGTAACGGGTACTAAAGCTTCATTCATGAAAAAAATGATTGATAACCGTGCTCTATTCATGATTGGCGGAGCAGGTCTTACACTGAAAAAAGGTAAATTCAACTTACTTAAATAAAACATTTTTGAAGCACCCGCCTGTCAATGACGGCGGGTGTTTTTTTTGAAAGATAATAAAGTATAGTTATCAAAACTTACTGCGTTCCGGGCATCAGCCTTGCACTTTATCAAGGAGGGAAACTAATGTCACGGAAAATGAGGGGTAATGTATGGCTTGGAGCAGCGGGTCTTGTTGTTAATAGCAAAGGACAGTGGCTTGTCGTTCGTAAAAAGTATGGTGGTCTTAAGGGGTTATGGTCCATTCCGGCAGGTTTCGTTGAAGGCAATGAAACGGCAGATCGAGCTGCAATTAGGGAAGTAAAAGAAGAGACGGGAATTATCTGCCGGCTTGAAGGTATGATTGGATTCCGTACCGGTGTATTGAACGGAGAAATTAGCGATAACATGGCTATATTTCTACTTACACTTGCGAAAGAAGACCAAGTCTTAATACCTCAGCTGAAAGAAATTTCGGAAGTGGCATGGAAAAGTCCATTTGAATTGAAAGAAGATAAGGATGTTTCTGTTATGATTCATGAGATTGCTGAAAAGGTGATTGAATCGGGTTTTGACGAAATTGAAAATATCAATCCTGGAGATCAATTCGGCTATACTTCGTATAAACTCTTTTTCAAAAAGTGATACCGGCGATAGAATTATCTATTCGTCTAAATTTCGACAAATTATCGAACGGCTCTAGTAATGTTGAAAGCTTTCATCCGTTCCTGTAAAATAATGAATGGAAAACGGAGGTAGTTACATTGGGAACCATTTCACTAACGCACGTCGTATTATCCGTAATGATTTTCATTGTCATGTTTTTTGGTATAGGATTCCTTTTGAATATGCTTCTTCGAATGACATGGTTGATGGCCATCATTTACCCGATTGTCGTCATACTGATTATTGATGAAGTAAAAGTGTATGAATACTTCACGAAACCGAAATACGCATTCCAACTTCTTGGAGAAAAGCTTTTGGCCCTGCATACAGCGGATATTCTCATTTTAGTAAGCGGACTGGTAGGAGCGATTATTTCAGGTATCGTTATTAAGCTACTCAGAAAACAAGGTTATCAAATGTTTTAAAAAAAAGGATGTGTACAAGCGATAAATGCTTGTAGACATCCTTTTCCTTATTTAAATAATGAATGAATAAAGTATTACAGAGATGAGGATACCAGTTACGGCTCCTGCGAACACCTCACTTGGTTTGTGACCTAGCAATGTTTTCAATTCTTGAATTTTTTGTTGACCATCTTTATGCTGCCAGCCTTTTGCCTCTTGGACGAACGTCTGGAAGTCCACTCGCATCTGATTGATGATAAGTGCTTGCTGTCCTGCTTGATAGCGAATTCCTGTGGCGTCAAACATAACAATGACGGCAAAGATAGCCGAGACAGCAAAGAGGGGAGAATCAAGCCCGGATTCATAAGCAATCGCAGTGGTTAAGGATGTAACCGCGGCGGAATGGGAGCTTGGCATTCCACCTGTCGAGGTCATCAATTTCCAGTCAAGTTTACCGACAAGAAAAAAGTGGATCGGAATTTTGACGAATTGAGCAAAGACGATTCCAAATAATGCCGCCAGGAGCGGGGTGTTTTGTAATAGGGCCATCTCGTTCCACTCCTTTTATTGTGCGAAAATTGTACAATAAGTATACCATATTGGCATGTGACAAAAAAATAAGTTGTATATGTTGAACAATTGAATACGATGTAGTTGCCTCAAACGCAGAAGCTGATTTGTAGGAATAATTAATATATGTGTTGAATTAAAGAATTCCATTGAACCGCTACGGCGCTAGGGGATACCTCCCGCCATAAGCCAAGCAGCTTCGCCGCCAGTCTTATGACTTCGGCTACCCCTGTTAAAGCGCCTTCGCTTAGTTTATACACCGGATTCAATAGTTCATCATAGATAATGAAATACATTTTCTCAAATAGACCATCCAGCGAAGGTGCGACTTCGTGGTAGCCGGAGCGATAAGACTGAAAGCGCTCTCCTTTCGGGCTTATCGCGGGAGGCATCCACAAAGCGCCGAAGCGATATTAGCAGGAATTCTAATTCTATCCTCCTGTATTGGGACATTCGTTGATCCCATTCTCGGGTGCGGATTGTAGATCGCTTGGCGCTTTGGGGATACCTTTCGCCATAAGCCTGGATTAGCGCTTCACATCCAGTCTTACGGCTTCGGCGACCCCTTTTCCGCGCCTGCGCTAGGGGGTTCATTATCGAGAGAAATGTAATGTTGAGATGTACATGCCGAGATTATAAAGTGAGTACTAGTTGACACTACTTAGATTCAAGAAAGACGCACTGCAGGTTGCAGATTTCATCAAAGCTAATGAAATGCTCTTTCTCACATAGGCCATCCAGCGAAGGCGCGTCTTCGTGGTAGCCGGAGCGATAAGACTGAAAGTGCTCTCCTTTCCGGCTTATCGCGGGAGGCATCCACAAAGCGTCGAAGCGGTATTAGCAGGAATTCTGATTCATTCCTCATGTATGGGGACATTCGTTGATCCCATTCTCGGGTGCGGATTGTAGATCGCTTGGCGCTTTGGGGATGCCTTTCACCGTAAGCCTGGATTAGCGCTTCGCATCCAGTCTTACGGTTTCGGCGACCCCTTTGCCGCGCCTGCGCTAGGGTGTTCATTATCGAGAGAAATGTGATTTTTAGATGTATATGCCGAGATTATAATGTGAGTACTAGTTGATACTACGTATATTCAAGAAAGACACACTCCAGATTGCAGATTTCATCACAGCTAATGAAATACTCCTTTTCACATAGCCCATCCAGCGAAGGCGCGACTTCGTGGTAGCCGGAGCGATAAGAGCAAGGAGGGATGCAGCTCAATCCCTCCCAAGTGGTGTTCTTTCCGGCTTATCGCGGGAGGCATCCACAAAGCGCCGAAGCGATATTAGCAGGATATCTAATCCATTCATCCTGTATTGGGACATTCGTTGATCACATTCGTTCGATTTATGGCACTCCAGGTTGCAAGTCTCATCATAGATAATGAAATGTGCTTTCTCACATAGACCATCCACAATGCGATATTAGCAGGATTTCTGATTCTATCCATTATAAAGCACCTATGCCGTATTCATTTGTTCAAAATATATAGTACGGTTGCCGAACGAATCGTTACAAAGGGCAGAAAATTTAGGTTATACTAAAGAGTGTAAGAAAAAATGGGGGTAATTAAATGAAAACGATAATTATGAATCCAGACTTTAGTAAGGTAGAAGCAGAAGTCCTCGTGATTGGTGTACCTGAGCATCCAGAAAACGTGGAAGGGTGGGACGGATTTCTTAGTTCTTTCAGTCCACGCTTAACAGAATGGGTTAAATCCGGAGATATTAAAACTGAATTCAAAAGTATTGTAAAAATGCCATCAGTTGAAATTAGTGGCTACGAACGTGTAATTTTCATCGGACTTGGTTTGCAAAAGGAATTGACTGAAGATCGGTTACGACAAGTATTTGCAGCAATCGGGAAAGCGCTTGCAAGCACGAAAACAACTTCAGCCGCTATTTGGACAGCTCCATTTACAAACGACAAGCTAACATGCGAAGATGTTGTTTTTGCTGCGTCGGAAGGAATTGGGCTTGGAATGTATAAGTTCGAAGGATACCGTACTGATTCAAATGAACGCGATGTTGCATTAGAATCATTGTCATTTTTGTCAACAGCAGATGAAGATGCACTAAAAGCAGCATTCGAGGTAGGAACCGTGCATGCGCATGCGGTCAATGAAGCCCGTACGCTTGTCAATATGCCGCCAAATATTTTAACGGCGACTAAAATGGCGGAATACGCGCGCGATGTAGCCGAAAAATATGACTTTGAAATTGATGTGCTTGGCAAAAAAGAGATGGAAGAACTCGGCATGGGTGCCATTCTGGCAGTAAACAAAGGTTCAGTGGAGGAGCCTAAGTTAATTGTCATGAAGTACATGGCAACGGAAAAATGGGAAGATGTTGTCGGCCTTGTTGGAAAGGGAATAACATATGATACCGGTGGTTATTCGTTGAAAACGAAAGACGGAATGGTTGGTATGAAAGGTGATATGGGCGGTGCAGCTGCTGTTCTAGGTGCGATGACGATTATTGGCGAGTTACGCCCTGCAAAAAATGTTATCGCGGTCATCGCATCGACAGACAACATGGTTTCCGGAGATGCTTTCAAGCCGGACGATGTTATCACATCTCTAAGCGGAAAAACAATTGAAGTGCTAAATACAGATGCAGAAGGGCGTCTCGTTCTAGCAGATGCAGTTACATATGCCAAACAGGCTGGTGCAGACAGTCTGATTGACGTTGCGACCTTAACTGGCGGTGTCATTGTAGCGCTAGGAATGGATAAGACAGGGGCACTTACAAATGACGAAGGATTCTTTGAAGAGTTCATGCAAGCATCTATGGAAACGGGAGAGTTCGTTTGGAGGCTTCCATTGACGGAAAATGACAAGAAAAGACTTCGTAAAAGTGAAGTGGCAGACTTGAATAATTCCCCTGGCAGAGACGGCCATATGATTTTTGGCGGGGGATTTGTGGGTGAGTTTGCAGGGGATACACCTTGGATACACCTTGATATTGCAGGGACATCAGATGCCACGGCAGCACATGATTTAGGGCCAAAAGGCGCGACTGGTGTCATGGTACGTACCCTGGCGACATTTATTGAGCGAATGGCGGATACTGATATAGAAGGTTGATAGGCAATTGACCCCCTTCCTGCAGATTGATTTGAATAGGATAAGTGGGAAAGGGGAATGATTATGCCTAGAGGTTTTCACGGTGGCGGCGGTCGTGGCCGCGGTTATGGTCACGGCGGCTTCGGTCGCGGTTTTGGTTTTGGTGAATTTGGAGGTCCTTTTATCGGGGGATTTGCAGGCAGTTTATTAGGTAGTGCATTATTCCCAGGGGGCGGATATGGCGGATATCAGTCTTATCAATACCCACCGTACCCATATCCATATCAGTACCCTGTATATCCGTATCAACCATACGGCTATTACGGGCCTTACTAAAAAGTAAAAAATACCTGTCAACCGAGTTTTCGGCTGGCAGGTATTTTTTTAAAGATAAGCGATTCAACTTAGGCCGTTGGCTAGATTCCGGCGCTTTTCTTAGTCTTCTTTCTGATGTGTTGAAGAATTCTTCGATTTTGCTTGTTTTACAACTTCAGCAAGATCATCCCCGACAGTAAGCTTTGTCGGCTTTACACCTGATATATAAGCTGCTCGGCTCATTAGATGTCCACCAATCGGAGAGGTAATAAACAGAAATGCAATTGCAAGAAGGAGTTGTATACTGAAATGTCCTTCTTTCAACCAAAAGTGAAAAAACACGCCTAACAGAATACTGAGCACACCGAGCGTCGCACTCTTAGAAGCAGCATGCGCCCTCGTATACACGTCCGGTAAACGAATAACACCAATGACTGTCACGATGGTGAAAACTATGCCAACGACGATTGTAAAGACAATGAGGATATTAGCTAGTACGATCACGCTCAATTATCTCTCCTTTCTCAATGAATTTGGAGAATGATACGGTTCCGATGAATGACATAATCGCAATTAGCAAGATAACTTCCATGAAATATCCGGTATCGAATAAAATCGATAAGAGTGCGATTGCCGAAATGAGCATGACGCCGATTGCATCCAGCGCAACGAGACGATCTGGAATAGAAGGACCGCGGTATACACGATACAAAAGACCGACAATTGATAGGATGACAAGAATGAGACAAATCCAAATGAATGTCATCATGCGCGGCTCACCTCCTTAATCGCTTTTTCAAATGAATTTTTAATGGAATCGATTGCATCCTCAACATCATCGACGTCAATGGCGTGTATATAGAGCGTCTTTTGATCGTCTGAGACGTTTAGAACGATTGTTCCTGGAGTCAATGTGATCAGACTTGATAACAATGTAATCTCCCAGTCATGTTCAAGGTCAGTCGGCAAGGCGAAAATCATCGGTTGAATATCCATCTTTGGCCGTAAGACGACTTGGAGTACAGAAATATTAGACAAAGTCAGCTCTTTGAAGAAGAGGAGTGCTAACTTTAAAGTCGCCCACAGTCGCCAGATATACAGTCTGTCCGGGAAAAAACGTCTCGTCATAATGATCAAAAGCAAACCAATCAAGAACCCGATGATGAATGTCGAAGCGGTGAATGAGGTGCTCATGAACATCCAGACGAGAGCGATGAAAAAGTTCAATAATAGTTGAAATGCCATCGTCATCTACTCCTTTAACACCGCATCAATATAGATGGATGGTTGTAGTAATACGTCTGTTGCATCCGTCATGTAAGGAACGAGCCATTCAGTACCAACCCCGAACAGCACAGATAGAATGACTAATGCAACAGCGGGCATCATCATCTTCCGATATGTCCGACGGTTTGTTTTCGGCAATTCCACAGTAGTGGGATCGCCCCAGAATGCATAGATGAAAATACGGATGACAGATAATAGAACGACAAGGCTCGATGCGAGGATAACAATACTCCCAAAGACATGCCCGGCCTCGAATGCCCCTTTAACAATAAGAAGCTTTCCAATGAACCCGCTTAATGGCGGAATACCTGCCAGTCCAAATGCTGCGATTAAATACATCCAGCCTAAAGGAGCATGCGTTTTCATCAATCCACCCATTTTACGTAAATTGGAGGTTCCAGTTACGTAAATGATGATGCCGATTAGAAGGAACAAGGCTCCTTTGATAAGCATGTCATGAATCAGATAGAAAACAGCACCGGATACCCCGGACTCGTTCATTTGCGCAGCGCCGAATAAAATGACACCTACAGCAATTACAATATTGTAGATAATGATTTGTTTTAAATCGAAATAGGCGAGTGCGCCAATACAACCGGCAATGATTGTGAGCAGTGCCAATGCGGATAATAACCCATGAGTAAACCCGATATCATGAACGAAAAACAGTGTGTACGTCCGGATGATTGCGTAGATACCGACTTTAGTCAACAATGCGCCAAACAGTGCAAGCACGGGAACCGGTGGTGCCGCATAAGATCCCGGTAGCCAAAAGTAAAGCGGGAAAAGAGATCCTTTTACACCAAACACGATTAAAAAGAGAATTGCAATCACCGTGATGATGCCCGGCTGTCCAATCTCAGCGATTTTCACTGAAATATCGGCCATATTCAATGTGCCGACAACGGAGTACAGATAAGCCACTGTGATAACGAATAATGCAGATGAAATGACATTGACGAGTATGTATTTAATTGATTCGCGAAGCTGTCTTTTCTCACCGCCCAGAACGATTAAAAGATAGGAGGCGATGAGCAGCACTTCGAAGAATACGAACATATTGAAAATATCACCTGTTGTAAATGCGCCATTGATACCTGTAATCATGAATAGGATAGCGGGATAATAAAAGTAACGCTCCCGCTCTTCGCCAATTGCGGTGAAACTGTATAGCACAACAAAGAGTGTGATCAGGATTGTTGTTGTTACAAGTAATGCAGACAACATATCGGAAACCATAGTAATTCCGAACGGAGCCGGCCAACTCCCAAGTGTAAGTGCCTGAACGCCGTCTGCTTTTACTTTTGCAACTAGGAAAAGTGCGGCAACCAGGCTGATTAGCAGCCCGATACAAGTCAATGATCGCTGTACCTTGATATTCTCCTTGAAGAACAGAAGGAGAATAGCGAAAAGGAATGGCAATATGATTGGAAATAAAAGCAGATTAATCATGTTCGTCATTTCCTTTCATGAGGTTCATGTCATCAGTCTGATGTTCAGCATACGTACGGTAGGCTAAAACTAGGATGAATGCAGTAACACCGAAGCTAATTACAATCGCCGTTAAAATTAAAGCCTGCGGCAAGGGATCTGCATAGTCAGTTACCCCTTCCGCTAAGACCGGTGGAGATGCACCACTTAGACCGCCCATCGTAAGGACGAGCAAATGAACACCATGACTCAACAAGCCAGTCCCGAGTATGATTTTCAGGAGGCTTCTGGATAGTATCAAATAGACAGCTGCCATGAAAAGGATTCCGATGACGATAGCCATTACAAATTCCATTAGGCATCCCCTCCAATCGTTTGAATCATCGTAACAGCTGCACCTACGACGACAAGGTAGACACCCGCATCAAAAATCATCGCTGTATGAAGGGAAGTTGTTCCGAACAACGGCAACGTAAAATCATCGAAAGCGTGTGTGAAGAACGGAACGTTAAAAAAGATTGAGCCTGCAGCTGTTCCTAGTGAAAGCAATAAGCCGATACCTGTCACAATTGTAAAGTTGAAAGGCAAAGCTTGTTGCACCGTTTTTAAATCGAAGGCGAGCAGGAGAAGAACAATTGCTCCAGTTGTAAGCAGCCCACCAACAAATCCGCCTCCGGGTGTATAGTGTCCTGCAAAGAAAATATGGATTGAAAAAAGGAAAATAATGAAGAATACGATCTTTGTTGTCGTTTGTAAGATGACATCATTTGTTTTCATCCGTATTCTCCCCCTTTCTTGACAACTTCAGACGAATCATAGCAAGTACTGCGATTCCAGCGATTGATAGAACTGCAATTTCAAACAATGTATCAAATCCGCGGTAATCTACGAGAATGACGTTGACGATATTACCGCCGCCCGCTTCTGTTGCAACTGTATCTTTGTAATACTGCGATATAGATGGAATCAGTTTTTGTGAATGGGCAGATAATGCAACGAGTGTGACCGTGATTCCGACTCCGGCCGCGATAATCAGATTCCCAAGCTTATTGCGCTTTGTTTGGCCGTGATTACTAAGCGACGGCAAATGCTTAAAGGCTAACAAGAACAAGGCAACTGATATCGTTTCAATGACGAGCTGTGTAAGTGCCAAATCGGGTGCCTTGAAAATAACGAAGAACAAAGCAACCGAATACCCAACGCCACCAAGTGCGATAATTGCAGACAGTCTTGTCTTGGCAAGCAGAACCATACAAACTGCGATAATCAGAACAATAGCGGTCAGGACACCGTATAAGTTTACCGGTGCAAAACTGTCCATATCGACAACGAAAGCTTCTTTAATGAATAGCGTCGCAGCTGTAATTGAAGCAATAAATGCAAACATATACATTAAATATGTGCGGATTAAACCTGTCATATAGAAGCGGGAAATACGGTTCATTCCGCTTTCACTAAATAACATGGCTGAATCATACAGAGCATTCAACGACAAGTATTCCGGCTGGATGTCATATAGTTTTTGCCATCTTGCCATTGTTAGGAATAAGACAATCCCGACTCCGACAAGTGAAACCGTCATCCACAATTCCGGAGCGTCAAAGCCATGCCAAGCCATTACGTGAACAGCGACTTCCGAAGGATGACTGTACAAACCAGGTTGGACAGCCATCACAGCGGGTTTCACAAACCATTTCCCAATCAGATTCGGGATGAAGAAGATGCCAACTACTAACGCCGCGAGAATAACGGGAGATACAAGCATCCCGATAGGTGCTTCATGCGGTTTATGCGGTAGTGGTTCGCTTTTTCGTTGACCTGCGAATGTCTTGAATACAAAGTAAAAGCTATAGACGAATGTGAATACACTGGCAATCCAAGCGATAACAGGGAAGACGATTCCCCATGTCGCAAAGTTGAACAGTTCAAAATGGCGAATTGCCAACATCGATTGAAGGAACATTTCCTTACTCAGGAAGCCGTTGAATGGCGGCAGGCCTGCCATCGACATCGATCCGATGAATGCGACCGTGAAGCTGACTGGCATAATACTCATTAACCCGCCGAGTTTCCGGATATCCCGAGTACCGGTTTCATGATCGACAATACCCGCAATCATGAACAAACTACCCTTAAAGGTCGCGTGGTTAATCAAATGAAAGATTGCTGCGAATGTCGCGAATTTAAAAATCGGATCATCGGAGTGATAGGCAAGCGCACCTGCGCCAAGTAGAGACATGATGAGTCCTAACTGGCTGACTGTTGAAAAAGCAAGAATCGCTTTTAAATCGGTTTGTTTCACTGCGAAAATCGAGCCCCAGAACAGTGTCAAAAGTCCAATCCCTGTAACGAGCCAGATCCATACTTCAGAAACGGCAAAAATAGGCGTGAACCGAGCAACAAGGTAGAGACCAGCTTTAACCATTGTTGCTGAGTGTAGATAGGCACTGACTGGTGTAGGCGCTTCCATTGCATCCGGAAGCCAAATATGGAACGGGAACTGTGCTGATTTCGTAAATGCACCAAGCAACACGAGAACGAGCGCCAGCGTAAAGAATTCATGCCCTATAAAAGTTGGAGCATTGGCGATAAGTTCACGGATAGAAAACGTATCTCCCATAATGCCTAACAGAATGAATCCTCCAAGCATCATCAGCCCGCCAAATACGGTGATCATCATCGATTTCAATGCACCAAATCGTGAACCATCACGCGTATTCCAATAGCCGATAAGCAAGAATGAGGAAATGGACGTTAATTCCCAGAACAAGTAGAGGGAAATAACATTGTCTGACTGCACGACTCCAAGCATCGCGCTCATGAAAATAAGTAGATAGACGTAGAAGTTATTTAGTTTCTCACGATTTTTATCGAGATAGAAGATAGAGTACAGTACAACTAATGCACCAATCCCTGTTATTAGTAATGTAAATAACAGACTAAGTCCATCAATATAGGAAACAAATGAAATGCCGAGAGACGGAATCCACTGCAACTCTGATAGTGCATGTCCACCGTCCATTGTCGTCGTGATGAATCCGGTGTAATAAATGAATAGGGCGATAGGGACTAATAAGACGAACCACCCAGTATGTATGGCTTTCAGTTTCCTGAAAAGGAGCGGAACGAAAAGGGCAACCACAATTGGTAGAAAAATCAATAACACGAATTCCAAGAAAATCCTCCTTCCTAATAAATGAACCATTTTATGTGTAAACGCGATACTTTTGCTAAAGGGGCCCAATAGCCAATGGTTGTCTTCCATTCACACATTAGTTTTCAGCGCTGGCGCGGCAAATTAAAAAATTGTCACTATCAGCTTAGCTTGCCTTCCTCTCATAGTTTTAATCAAAAAATAAAAAAAGTCCATCACGAAAGGGCATAGATACCCCCTTGTGACAGACTCCTCCAAGTACGTTCAATTATTTGATTGAAACAACTATATCATAGCTTATGAAAATTGTCTAATTGGAAAATAGTAACCATTCAGTCCTTCCAGGCTTGGTTGCTTAATCAGACTCTCTTCTTATATCATAGAAACGAAGAACTATTTAGAAGCTTGAGGTGTGCAATGAAAAATCCATATATATACGGTTATCTGCCATTCGTAACAATCGTTCTATTCAGTTTGACGTTTGGAGTCTACACTGTAAGTATGTCGGTAGAATTGTTCAAGGGAATTGGTTTGTATGCAGGAATGCGGGAGTTTTTAACAGACATCCAATTACGTGTTTTTCTGCTTGTCATCTATGCACTGCTATTTTTCATGGTTTTTTCAGCTTTAAAATTGATTGCGGAAACGATCCACGAAACCGCGATGTTATTCTTTTCTAAGGATGAGGAAGGTAAGTCGTATAGTGAGGCCCGCGGAGGTAATGTCATCTACTTTTTTGGCGCTCTTGCATCGGCAGGGGGCATCAGTTCAGTTAAACTATTAGCGGCTATATTTTTACTGACAACGTTCATCTACTTCGTATATGTCGTTTTTAAATTGAGTAAATTCATGACCATTGTCAGCACGATAGGTCTTCTTGTTTTTGAAATTACAGTTTGGGCAGTACTTGTCTCCACAATCATCTATATTTTATTAAAACTTTATAACGGAGTAATCGCGAGTTTGCCGTTCATTGGCAATAAAACGGACTAACCTTTCGATTGAATGGTTAGTCCTGAAGCAGAGTGGAAAATATCCGTAAATGGAGTTTCTGATCACTCAGAGCTTTTAAAGATTGCGGCCTATCATAGCCAACCCAGACGGCTGTTGTATAGTTGTCGTTTAACCCACCAACCCATAAATCTTTATAATGATCCGTCGTGCCCGTTTTCGCACCTGTATATGCTGTGGTATAAGAGATACCTCGACCGGTCCCGTTCAATACGACATCCGACATCATGGTACGGATCTGAGCGACTGTAGTGGGGGACCAGACTTCGCTCTTTTCAACGGGCCATTCGTATAGAACATTCCCCTCCCTATCCTTCACTGCACGGATTGCATGAACACTAGAATACGTCCCGTCGATGAAACTGGAATAAGCCCCTGCAAGTTCGATTGGCGTCATCCCTTTTGAAAACCCACCGAGGGCGGCAGCATAGTTCATATCGCGCTTCGTAATGGATTTGAAATGGAATGGTGCAATATAGTTAAATGCCTCTTCCACTCCAACCATCTGGAAAAGCCTAACGGCAGCTGTATTATGGCTTTTCCGAAAAGCCTCTTTAACAGTGACATTTCCGTAAACATAACCACCGATATTTGTTGGACAATACGAGCCGATGCAAAGATTGCCGCTGTTAATGGGCGTGTTCTCTGTATAGGGCCCGCTTTCAAACAAGGGCGCATAGACAAGGAGAGGTTTGATAGCGGAACCAGGTTGTCTGACAGCCTGAAATGCTCTGTGAAAATCAGCTTTTTTATAGTCTTTGCCAGCGAAGAGACTAACGATTTCACGGGTTTCATTGTCAATGACTGCGGCTCCTGCCTCCACGCCTGCCGGTTTTAAAAGGGAGGATATCTTTTGCTCATCCAGCTTTTGTTTTTTTGGATTGAGAGCTGTTTCGATGACGAGCCCGGCTGCCAATACTTCAGCTGTCCGTTCTTTAACTTTTCTTTCTAGTTCTATTTTCTCTGAAGTATCCCTCGCATTTGCAATTTTTTCTGTCAGACCTTCAGATTTTGCAATCAGATCAGCAAGCTCAGCGAGGACATATGTACTGTACGCGGGATAGTTACTTTCTTTCTTCTTAAGCTTTAATTCGATTGCTGTATTTTTAAACTCATCAGCCTGTTCAGCAGTTATGACCTTATTTTTTGTAAGAATGGTTAGGAGGCGTTCCTGTCTTTTTTTTGTTCGGTCGAAATGCTTTAACGGATTATACAAAGAAGGATTATTTGGAATCGCAGCGATGAAGGCCAGTTCAGCTTCATTCAACTCATTTAAGGGTTTGCTGAAATAATAGGTTGCGGCTGCACCGATCCCATATACATGATTGCCAAAATACATTTCATTTACATACATTTCAAGGATTTCTTCTTTAGTTGACTGTTTTTCCAGCTCAGCAGCATAAAAAAGTTCTGTCAATTTTCGTTCGTAGGTCTTTTCGGTCGACAAAAAGCGCATCCTGACGACTTGTTGAGTAATTGTGGAAGCTCCTTGTCTAACATCATCGGTCGCAGTATTAACCGCAAATGCACGTACGATGGCAGATACGTCATATCCCCGGTGTTCGAAAAAGCCTGTGTCCTCACTTTCTAGAAATAGTTGACGGGCAAATGTAGGGACAGATGCTAGGGGGAGCGGTTCACGCCATTCTATGTATTCTTCTGCAAAAATGAGACCATTGCGATCTTTCATTGTCACAGGTACATTGTTTGCCGGAGAGGACAGTTCGATGGAATCACTCATCTGGCCTTTGAATGACTCAGCGCTTCTCAATTCAACAGCAATCGCACCTTGAACGAGAATAAGAACAGGGATAAATAAAAGAGCTATAAAAATACCGATAACCTGTTTCAACGCAGCGAACCTCCGTTCAGAAATCTTGGACTACAAAAAATATAACACACTCCCAAAAAGGAAGTGTGTCACTTTTTTAGATAAAGTATAGGTTTTTCATCATGAAGCGACTGAAATGTTTAGCGCTTCGGGTGATTCTTGGGTCTGATCAGTTGTTTGCGCTTTTCTTATTGTCCAGCTCCAGGCGCCAGCCGCTCGGGTCATAAGCAATCCGGCTATGTGGCAAAGAGCGCCACAAGCTGGATCGACTTATGCCTGTCGCGTCTAGCGGGCGCCTTGCGCTTTTCTTACTGTCCAGCTCCAGCGCCTAGCCCCTCGAGTCGCTTCAGTCCTTAAGTTAAAGGCAAAAAACGCCTTTCTCTTAAGGCCCTCCAGCGCTTTTCGGGTCTACCAAGGCGCTTGCGCTTTTCTTATTGTCTAGCTCCAGGCGCCAGCCGCTCGGGTCATAAGCAATCCGGCTATGTGGCAAAGAGCGCCACAAGCTGGATCGACTTATGCCTGTCGCGTCTAGCGGGCGCCTTGCGCTTTTCTTACGTATGTGTCCGTTCTTCTTCGGCTGCAAGAAAATCCTCGAAATCCTGTACGGGTTTTCGTTTGGCATAATAGAGAAATGCGAAACCAACAAGGAACAAGACACCAGTAACGATGAAGACGGACGAAATGCCGATGAAGCCACTGACGATTCCTCCGAACATCGGACCGATAATATTACCAAGGAAACGGAAGCTTGTATTATACCCCATGACTTCGCCCTGAATATCGATCGGTGCTTCACGTCTGACCAGCGCAGTCGTTATAGGAATCATTCCTCCAAGCGCAATGCCGAACAGCAGCCGCCAGAAAATAAGTTGCCATAGCTGGGTCACAAAAGCTTGAGGGATAATGAAGACGAATGACAACAGCAACAAAATTGAAAGAACTTTTTCATAGCCGATGTCATCACCGAGCTTACCCCAGCGGCGCGCGAACAAAAGATTGCCGACCCCTGCCGCACTAAATGTTATACCAGCTAGGAACGCCACGTCTTTCGCTTCCGTCAAATGAGAAACATATAAAGAAAGAAGTGGTTGGATACTGAAGTTCCCGACTTGGATAAGTGCTGTTACAATCATGACATTCAACATCAGCCGGTGATGCAGCAAGCCGCTTATAATCGCTTTTCGGGAATACTGAATCGCTTTCGGATTTTTTACCCGTTTCTGTTCCTTGATCCCGAAGAGGACGATAATCGCAGCAACAATCACGGAGATGGATGTAATGACAAAGGTATATTGGAAACCGAATGTATCCGCCAACAAACCTCCAAATACAGGGCCGAATAATGTCCCCGTTACACTACCCATCTGTAACGTACCGAGCATTTTTCCGGCTTCCTTTTTCGCGGTCTGGGAAGAAATGAACGCGAGAGACGTTGGAATGAAGCCTGTGACAACGCCATTCAAAAGTCGAAGAAGGAAAAATGCCTCGACGGAGTCAACAAATCCCATCAAGAAAACGGATGTTGCAATACCGAAGCCATTTATGAGAAGGATTGGCTTGAAACCATACTTATCGGCAATCCGCCCCCAAATCGGGGACATGATGAAAGCTGTGACGAATGAAGCCCCGAAGATTAGACCAGACCATTTTTGAACATATGCATCGGAATAATCACCGAACGTCTCGATATAAAGAGATAAGAAGGGCATAATCATTGTCATTGTCCCCGCAACGAGGACGTTGGAAATCCAGATGATGATAAAGTTCCGTTTTTGCACGTCCATATGAAGACCTTCTTTCCGCATCGTGCTCTTCTTACAGTATAAAACAGTTCGGTACACGAAGGAAGTATCATGCTTATTCGTCGAAATAGCTGATTCGATATGATAGACTAATTCAGGGTGAATGTTAATGAAAAAAGTGATATTCTTCACACTTGCAGTCATTTGTATAGTCTTACTTATCACTTGGGGTATTAACTCAAAGAACTCAAAGGAGGCAACAACAATGTATCCACAATTATCGAATGAAGTAGCAGCAAACGAAGCACTTGTAGTTATGAACACAACAATGGGGCCAATTAAAATCAAGCTTTTCCCTGAACAGGCACCAAAAACAGTTGAAAATTTCTTGACGCATGCGGAAAACGGCTATTACGATGGCATTATTTTTCACCGCGTTATTGAAGATTTCATGATCCAAGGCGGCGACCCGACAGGAACAGGTATGGGCGGAGCAAGTATATATGGTGAAACATTTGAGGATGAATTCTCAATGGAACTGTTCAACTTAAAAGGAGCTCTTTCGATGGCGAACGCAGGTCCTGGAACGAACGGCAGCCAATTCTTCATCGTTCACGCATCAGAGGTTCCAGGTTCAGCCGATCAGATGAAAAAAGGCGGATGGCCAGAAGAAATCGCTGAAGCGTATGTCGAAAAGGGTGGAACACCTCACCTAGATCAAAAACATACTGTATTCGGTCAAGTTATCGAAGGCATGGATGTTGTTGACAAAATTGCAAAAGTGAAAAAAGGCCGTCAAGATAAGCCCGTTGAAGATATTTCCATCGAATCAATCGAGATTCTTCAAAAGTAATCTCAATTCTGTGAAATTAACAATGTGAGGAAGTGGGTAAGTGAACGTTCTATTAATGCCGTTCCTTTACTTTCCGGAAGATAAATCAGAATATATACCAGCTGTGTTTTCCTTTGTTTTTTTCATGATTCTTTTAGTATTCACATTTAGGTGGATACGAAACAATTCGAAGAAACAAGAATTAGAAACGAAAGAACTTGAAGCACGCATTTTGCGTGAACGCGGCGAAGAAAAAGAAAAACAGCATCCTCGTGATTGAGGATGCTGTTTTTCTTTGGAGATTATTTATCACTCATCGCGGTGATAAAACGGTTGACCCCATCTTTGACAACCGAAAGCGGTGTAGCGACATTCATGCGAAGGAAGCCGCGTCCCGCTTCACCGTATTTCGTTCCTGGTTCAAGTGCAAGTTTCCCTTTATTCAAAAGCCTGTCCATCATTTCTTCTTCAGTCAGCCCAGTGCCGCGGTAGTCAATCCAGAGAAGGTATGTACCATGCGGCTTCGCGATTTTTAAAGCAGGAATCGCCGATGTCAGTTCTTGAATTGCGTAATCCATATTGCCCGTAATCGTATCTAACAGTTCTGCGAGCCAAGGGCCACCTTCTTTATAAGCGGCAGTCAAGGCTGCGGCAGCAAAGGAACTCAATTCCATCTGCCCGTGTGACAATGCATTCAAAGTAAGTTTTTCTCGTACAACTTCATCTGTTGCAATCATTAATGCCGCTTGGATACCCGCGAGGTTAAACGTTTTTGTTGGGGCAACACATGTAATAATACGTCCTATTTCTTCGCCGGCAAGCGTTGCAAGCGGAATATGCTTATAGCCCGGGAAGACTAGGTCCGCGTGGATTTCATCTGATAAAATCAAGACATCATATTTTGTACATAAGCGTAACATTTCTTTCAGCTCGTCTTCTTTCCAGACGATACCTCCGGGATTATGCGGGTTGCACAAAATGAAAAGCTTTACATTTTGTTTTAGGCATTTCTCAAATTCTTCAAAATCAATTGAATACACGCCGTCTTCTTCTTGCATAATACACTCGACAATATTTCTTCCCTGCCGTTCAGGAATTTGGAAGAAAGGCGGGTAGACTGGAGAAGTGACAAGAATGCCGTCTCCTGGTGATGTAAATGTTTCAATGACCGATGCGATTGCTGGTACAACCCCGTGGTGGAATAACATCCATTCGTTCTTTGTTTCCCATGCATGACGTTCAGAAAGCCATGTGCGCACCGCATCTTTACAGCCCTCACAAATATATGAATAGCCGAAAACTGGATGATCGAGCCGTTCTTTCATCGCATTGACAACAACTTCAGGAGCAGCAAAATCCATATCGGCCACCCACATCGGTAAAATATCGGATGCATCTTCAAGTCCATAAATCAATTCCATTCGATCCCATTTGACCGAACGCGATTTACGCCGTTCAATCACTTGTTCAAAGTTATCCACGGAAATCCCCTCTTTCCTTTTTTCTCTACTATGTTATCATAATCTAGACTATTGAGAAAAATAAGGTGACTCATCGTGCAAACTATAGAAATGAATAAAAAGGCAATCGCACTTCTTGAACAATGGGATCCGTTTGATGTGGGACCAAAAGCGTATGAACTCGAAATCGCTGATGTTGTGTCGGATTTACATCATCTTGATCATCCAACCGACCTTGCAAAGCGAATTCGGGAAATTTACGAACATTCCTATGCTGTATGGATTCCAATCGAGAACTGTGTGCAAATTTCTTATAAGCTGTTGGCGATTAAGTACGAGGCGAAATGTATCGTCTGATTGTGCAAAGCTGTCCCCATTTGACTACGGGTACAGCTTTTTTAAAAGATAAAGTATAGGTTTTTCAACCTGGAGTAGTGTCTAGCTCCAGCTCCTAGCCCCTCGGGTCTACATAGGCGCTTGCGCTTTTCTAATTACGTAAAAAGACCCGCAAATCCAATTATAGGATTTGCGGGTGTTTTATGATGCGTTATATAGTTCGATAATCCAAACGATGAAAATGACGATAATAGCAACAGGTGCGGCATACCTGACGAGAAACTTCCAAAGGCTATTCATCACAGGATGCATGCGCAGCTCGTCGTCTGTTTGAGATTTTGTCAATACATAGCCTGCGAATATTGAGACGAGTAATGCACCGAGTGGCATACCGATTTTACTCGTCAGTGTGTCAGCAAAATCAAAGATGGAACCGCCGAATACTTTCACATCAGACAGGACTCCGAATGAAAGCGCACTTGGAATACCAACGATGAAGATGAGTATTCCGAATACCCATGAAGCGCGTTTTCTGCGATCGCGTTTCTCGCGGATTCCCGTTGACACGACAATTTCAAGCATCGCAATCGATGAAGTAAGTGTCGCGAAAAGCATCAAGATGAAGAAAATAATCATAAACACATTACCAAACGGAATCTGGCTAAAGATAGCTGGTAAAATGACGAAAATCAGTCCCGGTCCTTCAGCGGGCGAATGGCCGAGCGCGAACACAGCTGGAAAGATGACAAGTCCAGCTAAAATGGAAATGGTGATATTTAAGAGCGCGACATTCATAGCAGATTGCCCTAATTTTTCTTCTTTTGGCAAATATGACGCGTAGGTCATCATTGCAGTCACCCCTACGCTCAGTGAGAAGAAGGCTTGACCAAGTGCAACTAAGAACGTTGACCCTGTTAAGAGTGACCAATCAGGTACGAATAGGAAGCGAACGCCTTCCATTGCACCATCCAATGTTAATGAACGGATAGCAAGGATAATGAAGAAAATGAACAGCAATGGCATCATCCATCTGCTTGCCCGTTCGATTCCACCCTTGATTCCGCTTTGTACAATCCAAATCGTCAACCCCATGAAAACGGCTTGGGCAAACAGTACTTCCACAGGATTAGCGATGATTGTATTGAAAAGATCACCATGATTTGTAGCATCGAGATTGAGGAAAATGGCGCGTGTTAAGTAGGAAAGAATCCACCCTCCGACCACGCTGTAGAATGACAACAGGATGAATGAAATTGCAAGCCCAATCCAGCCAATCAAAGGCCATTTTTTCCCTGGGGCCAGTCGTTTTAGTGATGTAACTGCATCGGCCTGCCCCATACGGCCAATGACAAACTCTGCAAGTAAAATGGGAAGTCCGATTGCAATTGTACAAATGATGAATAGCAGAAGGAAGATGCTTCCGCCGTTTGTTCCTGCCATATAAGGAAACTTCCATATTGCACCGAGTCCGATCGCGCTGCCGGCAGCGGCGAGAACGAAACCAATTTTTGATGACCATTGATCACGTTGTTTCATAAGATATTCACTCATTTCATTAGGATACAGATTTTCTAATTGTACACTAACTAAAAACGAATACCATGGTATTTTAAAACAAATTACGACAATTCTTCGTATCATCTACAGTGACAAGGGGACGGGGGGAAACCATGAACGAAATCGAATTAATTACGAAAGCTCAACAAGGAGATAAAAGCGCGTATGGAGAGCTGATGATATAAATTATAGTAACTAAGGCTGTCACGATTCATTGTGACAGCCTATTTAATTGTAAGGAAAAGTCTGAAATCCTATCAATCTTTGGTATAGTTAAAATAATTAGTAAGCTGTATAGAAAGAGAGGATTGCCTATGGAAGAATTTGATTTGATTCAAAAGGTAAGGGCTGGGGAGATTGAGGCTTTTGAAAAATGGATGGACATCTATTCTGTAGACATTGAATGTTTCGCTGTGCAATATGGCTGTTCGGTAAAACAGGTGGGCGAAGTAGCGGAGGAAACGTTTAGAAATTTACATAATCAGCTGGATTCCCTTAACAATGAAGAATCGCTTGTTTGTGCACTATATAAAAATGCATTAACTAGTGTTAAACATGTTCAACAAGCTGATCGAACGAATGAAATGATATTCCCTTTTGAGGAGGATCAGGAATTACATGACCGGATTGCCCAGCTTGGAACTGCGATTAAAGTACCTTTTATACTATCGAGGTTTCATAAACTGACTGATTTTGAGATTGCAGCAATTACAGATACTTCTGTGGAAATCGTGGAACGAGCAATTACTGAAGCGTCCCATAACTTAGAAGTTGCGCAATTAGATAAAAAGCTGGAATTCCTTTATAAGTCATATGGGCGAATAACGACTTCATTCAGAAAAGAGCAGGTTTTGGCAAAACCGCAAAAGGAGATACAGGCGACTGGGAAATTGAAACAAACGCTATCTAAGAAGGCCATAATATCCTGGATTGCAGGGGTACTCGTTCTTCTCATTCTTGTAGCAGTCCCAGTTGTTACAGGGGAAGAGTATAAAAAAGCTTCAGCAGAAAGATATATTGAACGGCTGAAAGCTACGTTTGAGAAGGAAATTGATAGCCGTTATATCCAATTGGGTCTGACGAAATTGACTGAAAAAGATAGGATCGTATTGGGTCATAATATGTTCGATGACCAAGCACGTGAAGAATTCGAGGCGATGACGAGCAGATACGAACGCGTTATTGCTGAAACGGGAACACTGAATAAAAAGAAGATTAATGAGGAGTACAAAGAAATAATAAAAACAGTAGAGTTACCATCTGAAATGGCTGAGCAACTAGTTAAAAATTCACATGCGAACGATAAGGTGAAAAGCGAGGAATTCATAAAGGACTATTTGAAACAGTATGACATAATCCAACAAGCGTATTACATGATATTTATAAAACATGAACAAGTTATCACGGATGCAATCGGTAGTGAAGGCAGATCTCTCGAGAAGTTTATGGAGAAAAAAGATACCTATCCTGAAGACTTGCAAAAAGCATTGGATGGAATGATTAAACAAAACATCTACCCAACTTTTATAAATGAATGGGGAATAGTATCTCCAAGTTACGGCAGTAATGATTTCAGTGCTAAAATCCGATCCTCAATTCATAAAGATTTAGGTGGTTTTTTTACATTATTGGAATCCGGCCCTTTCGTCTCTTATCCGGGCCTATCACATTCTCTTAATGATTCGGTTGATTATTTATTGGATATGGAAAAAACCTTGATGGCGACAACGATGGATGATGAAAAAACGTACATGCTCGGTGGGGCTTACAGCGAACTCTTTTATGAAATCATAGGAGGGGAGGATCCCGATAGTATATTGGGAACTGATGGTAAGGTGAAAAAGGAGTTTCGTAAGGCTTGGAAAAGAATAGAATCTGCTGAAGAGGAGTCACCGTCAGCTTACTTTATGAAAATGATTAGTAGCGAAATGAAGGCGGGAGACTGGACTGGATCGGAAAGCCGTAATCGTTTTCAACCATTTCAACTTAAGCGGGCGTTGAAACTTACTAAAAGTGGAGAACTTGATACTTCTAAAAAGGATGGAATTAATAAACCCGAGACGGATATTGAGATGGTGTCATTTCCTAATCATTACTTTGAGAAGACAGTTAGAGATACTTACTATTCATTCTCGTCGAAACTTGACCAATCTGAATTACAGGGGGTAAGTCCTTTGGTTATTTTAGGTGTCTATTTTTTTGCAAATGATCAAGAAGATCCAGAAACAATGTGGCATCTATACAGTGAAACACAAATTTCAGCCACGCTTGAAGAATTTACCGAAGAATGGAGGCCATTAGACATGAATTTTTTTAGTCTAGATACTCTCAATTTTAATGGTATCGAAGAAGTGGCAGGTTCAATCGGATTTTACCGCGGAAATGAGTATGTTAACGGTGCACAGATGGTTTTGAATAATGATTTAGTATGGGAAATCGATCATATTGACTTAGATATGCTGCTAGTTGAATAAGGGGGTGACTTCGTAATGGAAGAACCTAGTCGGATTGAAAAGGTGAATAATGGGAGTCTTGTAGCATTTGAAGAGTGGATGGATATTTACTCATGTGACATTGAACGGTTTGCTTTTCAGTATGGCTATTCTCCAGAGCAATCCGGCAAAGTGGCTGAGGCAACTTTTGGAAAAATAGTTACGGTAGTAAAAACTTATGTAAATGAAGATAATATCCAACTTGAGCTATATAAAATAGCGGTCGAAAAGTGCACGCTTTCTGAATTGATTAGTCCACTTCCAAGTGGCATTTTGGCCTTTGAGGAAGACGAACAGCTACATCATCAGATTGTCCAGTTAACAAGGGAAGAGAGGTTAGTGTTCATTCTTTCTCGGTTTCATAGTATGAGTGACGAAGAAGTGGCAGTGATTATTGGAATTTCGGTGGATGAAGTACGGCGTTCACTCACTGCCACCTTCTATCATCTGAAAGGTGGGAATTTGGAAAAGAGGCTAGAATTTCTCGATAAATCATATAGGAGAGTCCGCTCTTCATTCAGAAAAGAAATGGTTTTTCGGGATCCGGTTAAAAATTTGACAGAAGTTCGAGTTGAAAAGAAATCAATAACAAAGAAGGTTCTTTTTTCATGGATTGCTGGTGTTCTTTTACTAATTATCCTGCTTACAATTTCAGTCGTGACAAGCGACGAATACAAGAAGTCTTCCGATGAAAAGTATCTAGCGCGCTTGAAAACTTCTTTTGAAAATGAAATAGCAACAAAGTTCAAGACATTAGGGCTCGTTGAACCTAAAAGGGAAGAGCAAGAATTCTACGGAGACATGAACGGGCATGACGAACGTCAACAGTTTGAGGAGTTAACAAAGAAACTTCAAATGCAAATAACTGCCAATGAAAGGATAAACAGGGGAAACGTGCAGGAACAGTACGAAGAAATTATGGCAAATTTGGAATACCCTTCCGAAATGATTGCTAAGCTTTTGAAAAATCCATTGACGGATGACAGAGCTGCAAGTGAGGCGTTTATAAAGGCGTATATAAACGAAGTCAACTGGATTAGTAGTTTGTATGGTGTTGCCTTATACGAATATGAAGGTGTAATTTCAGAAAAACTTGAAAATGGAACGATAGATGTTGAAAAACTACTTCTGAAAAAAAATACATATCCAGAAGAGCTTAGAAAAGTTTTGGGAACAATGGAAGATCAAAACCTTGGGCTCTTCAATGACTCAGAATGGAATTACCTCTATCCTATATATTTGGAAAGTGAAGTGGGTTCGGCGATACGAGATTCAATTCATGAAGATTTTAAAGGATATATAACGTTTTTGGAAACAAATCCAATTAATTATTCGGCAATTCATTCGGAATCGACTCTTCGACAAATGGCAGATTACATCGTAGAACTAGAGAATGTATTACTTACTGATCAACAAGAGGATCGTTCCTATCAAAATGTGCTTAATTATTATAACAACCTGTTTTATGAGGGATTTATTCGAAATGAAGATGGTCGGTTAAGGGGAAGTGATGGGAAATTGAAAAAAGAGTACCGTTCAGCTTGGGGAAAACTGGCTAACACGGGAGAAGACTCGCCATCGGCCTACATTATGAAACAAATCGTGAAAGAAATGGAAGAGAGTGACTGGGAGACGTCGGATAGTTTAGAACGGCTTGAGCACCATCATCTCTATGATGCTGTGGGTCTCGCCAAAAGAGGAGACCTCCACCTATTTTCTTTTGAAAGTGCCATACAAGAAAACGGGAACGAAGTGGCAGTCAATGATCCTGAGTACGTTCGAGAAGTCGAAACGACTTACGTTAATTTCTCAAAGGGACATATGTATAGTACTTTGGCTGGCGTTAAGCCATTAGTCGTATTCGGCGCCTATCTGTATGCCAATGAACAAGAAGATCCAAAGACGATGTGGCATCTGACTAATTATGAATCTATTTCGCTTACGGAGGAAGAATACATTACTAATTGGAAGAAACAGAAGTACGACGTTGGAGAGGCGGATACTTTATTCGCGGAGATGGGGCCCATTACATTAAATGACGTTCCGATTATCCCAATTAGTTATAGGGATGGAGAAGACCTTATCTATGATGGGTGGTTAATTTGGGATGAAGGGATAGGAATATGGTTGATTGAAACAGCTCCGGAAGCTATCGTAGAGCAGTGACTGTATATGGCTATCAGACTGCCATAATTTTGCTTGCCCTTTATAAACATGGTATAATTTTAAGTGGCCTTAAGGGCAGAATCGATACCAAAATAGATTGGGAGCTGTTTTAAATGGCGCGAAAATATGAAGCTGGAGAAGAATTTTCCGGCAAAGTAACAGGCATTCAACCATACGGTGCATTTGTTGCACTTGACGATGAGACACAAGGACTTGTCCACATTTCTGAAATCACGTACGGATTTGTAAAAGACATTAATGAATTTCTCGCTATTGGACAAGAAGTGAAAGTGAAAGTATTAGAAGTAGACGAAGCGGCAGGGAAGATCAGTCTATCAATCCGAGCTCTTCAAGAAGCACCGGCTGCAACACGAAAAGACGACCGTCCGCGCAAGTCATTGCAAGCACGTGTCGACGAAAGTGATGCAGAAGGCTTCAATTCTTTGAAAGACAAACTTCAAGACTGGATCGAAAAGTCTGGACAATAAAAAATGAGGAAAAGGCAATTATGCCTTTTCCTCATTTTTTAATTTCCGCAAACGGTACTGTAAATTCTGCCTGCTCATACCAAGCGCATGCGCAGTTTTCGTGATGTTCTTATCATTGAGCTTCATTGCTTTTTGTAAATAATAGACTTCCACCTCACGCAAAAATTGATCTAGTGGCAGCAACTCTTTGCCTGGCTGGATAATAAAATCAGCGGCTTGTGTGGGTTCATCTGTGATATCTGCGCTCTTCATTCTGAAATGCAGAGGGAGAAGATCATAGGTAATGGCAGTTTCAGACATCGCCAAGGAAGAGATCTCATCGAGAAGAAATTCGAGTTCTCGGGTGTTTCCTGGCCAATCATATCCGAGGAAAAGATGCTCAACTTCTGGAGTGATCTCTTTAAGCGGAGAACCGTAACGCTCACTACGCCGTTCCAAATAAGCTGAAATGAACGGTAATATGTCTTCCTTCCGCTTTCTGAGAGGAGGAATCCGGATGGTGAACGAAGCAAAGAAATAATATAGATCTTTCAATAATGTTCCTGACGCGATTAATTCTACAGGATCATCCCCGATGCTAGCAATGAATTGCCGGTTACTATGAGGCGTTTTTAAAAGGATCGATAGCAGATTCTGCTGTAGTGGAATTGACAGCAAATCGATTCTTTCGCAAAATAACGTCAATGTTTCTGCTACCTCTAAGTCCTCACTCAAACGTCCAATAGGTATAGGATCTGAACTATGACAGAAAAGGGTATAGAATAGGGTGTTGGAAGGCGATAGTTCATTATGTATGCTTTCCGCAATAAGATCTTTACCTGTGCCCGTTTCTCCTATTAATAGTACCGGCAACTTTGCCCGTGCCGCTTTTTTGCCAGTTGTAATTACTGCTTTCATAAGCGGAGAGGAAGCAATAAGTTGGTTAAATGTAACGGGATCACTATTTTTCCGAAATGGCTGAAGCACAAATTTCTCAAGAGCTGTAACGTCGCGGGCTAATTCAACGGCTCCAATAAGGATTTCACGATCAAAAATCGGATACGTATCATTGATTGTCGTAATTTCCGTGCCGTTCCTATTCCAGTACGTCTGTTTTACATTTAATTGCTCCTTGCCGCTTTGCAACACCTTTAAGAGTGTACTTTCTTCTTGTTCAAAATTGAACAGTTCTAAAATAGAACGGTCACCGACGTCTTCAAGAGCGAGCCCTTCGATTTCTTTCATCTTTTCATTGTAGATGACAGTGCGGCCAGTTTTATCAATGGCATGTATACCAACCGCGGCACGGTCAACTGCAAACTGGTAAAAAGGCGAGAGTAATTCGTCGATACTTCTCAAGATAAACACCCCCAAAATAATTTTTCTTGTAAAATTAATGAATAATACTTGATATCCGCAACAATCTTTTGCATTATTATATATGTAATCAATTACTAAGTGCAAATAATCTTTGCGTTTTAACACTATGAGGAGGAATAATATGATTCCATATAAACATGAACCGTTTACAGATTTCACAGTTGAAGAGAATAAACAAGCCTTCCTTGAAGCTTTGAAGCAAGTTGAAGGATACCTTGGTCAAGACTATCCACTTATTATCGGTGGAGAGCGCATCATGACTGAAGAAAAATTAGTATCAACAAATCCAGCAAATAAAGAAGAAGTAATCGGTGCCGTTTCTAAAGCGAGTAAAGATCTTGCTGAAAAAGCGATGAAAATTGCTGACGAAACATTCAACACTTGGAAAAAAGTGAAGCCGGAATTCCGTGCAGATGTATTATTCAAAGCTGCTGCAATCATTCGACGTCGTAAACACGAATTCTCAGCACTTCTTACAAAAGAAGCAGGTAAACCTTGGAATGAAGCGGATGCAGATACAGCTGAAGCAATTGATTTCCTAGAGTTCTATGCGCGCAAAATGCTTGAACTTAAAAATGGTATCCCTGTTGAAAGCCGTCCTGGCGAATTCAACCGTTTTGACTACATTCCTCTTGGAGTTGGCGTTATCATCTCTCCATGGAACTTTGCATTCGCAATCATGGCGGGAACGACAGTTGCTGCTCTTGTAACAGGAAATACAGTACTTCTTAAACCTGCATCGACAACACCAGTTGTTGCATACAAATTTATCGAAGTCCTTGAAGAAGCGGGTATGCCAGCAGGTGTTGTTAACTACATCCCAGGATCTGGTGCTGAAGTGGGCGACTACCTAGTTGACCACCCAAGAACACGCTTTGTATCATTCACTGGTTCACGCGAAGTCGGAACACGCATTTACGAACGTGCAGCTAAAGTGAACGAAGGCCAAATCTGGTTGAAACGCGTTATCGCTGAAATGGGCGGTAAAGATACGATTGTTGTTGATAATGAAGCAGATCTAGAACTTGCTGCACAATCAATCGTTAAATCTGCATTCGGATTCAGCGGACAGAAATGTTCAGCTTGTTCACGTGCGATTATTCATGAAGACGTTTACGACCAAGTCGTTGAACGTGTTGGCGTATTGACGAAAGAATTGACGTACGGCGATCCAACTGAACTATCTAACTTCACTGGTCCAGTAATCGATCAAGCGTCATTCGACAAAGTTATGAGCTACATCGAAATCGGTAAAACAGAAGGTCGTTTAATCGCAGGAGGAACAGGCGACAGCTCGAAAGGATTCTTCGTTGCACCAACGGTTATTGCGGATCTTGATCCAACAGCACGCGTTATGCAAGAAGAAATCTTTGGCCCAGTTGTCGGTTTGTCTAAAGCGAAGAGCTTCACAGAAGCTATCGAATTTGCAAACAACACGGATTACGGTCTAACTGGTGCTGTCATCACAAACAACCGTCATCACATCGAACAAGCTCGTGAAGATTTCCATGTTGGTAACTTGTACTTCAACCGTAATTGCACAGGTGCAATCGTTGGTTACCAACCGTTTGGTGGTTTCAATATGTCAGGTACAGATTCAAAAGCTGGCGGACCGGATTACCTACAACTTCATATGCAAGGAAAAACAACATCAGAAACACTATAAGAAAAGCGTAAGCGCCTTAGTAGACCCGACAAGCGCTGGAAGGCCATAAGATAAAGGCGCACTTTGCCTTTAACTTAAGGACTGAAGCGACTCGAGGGGCTAGGCGCCGGAGCTAGAAAGTGATTTAACAGACCCATCTATTGGGTGGGTCTGTCTCTACATAACAAAGGGGAGGGAAATGTATGACGGTATCAGAAAAAGTAATTGTACAAACAGAGAAATTTGGGGCGAACAACTATCATCCACTGCCAATCGTTATTTCTGAGGCACAAGGGGTTTGGGTAAAAGATCCAGAAGGCAATAAATTCATGGATATGCTTTCCGCATATTCAGCAGTAAACCAGGGGCATCGTCATCCGAAAATTATTCAGGCATTGAAAGACCAAGCTGATAAAGTAACGCTTACTTCTCGTGCATTCCATAATGACCAACTTGGTCCATGGTATGAAAAAATATGTGAACTGTCAGGCAAAGAAATGGCCCTTCCCATGAACACAGGAGCAGAAGCTGTTGAGACGGCTATTAAAGCAGCACGTCGCTGGGCATATGATGTTAAAGGGGTAGCGGAAGGCAAAGCAGAAATCATTGGCTGTGAAGGTAACTTCCATGGTCGTACGATGACGGCTGTATCTCTATCATCAGATGCTGAATATAAACGTGGATTCGGTCCGATGCTACCGGGAATCGAACTTATTCCTTACGGAGATATTAAAGCGCTTGAAGCGGCAATCACTCCGAACACAGCTGCATTCTTGATCGAACCGATTCAAGGGGAAGCTGGAATCATCATTCCACCGGAAGGTTTCATGAAAGCTGCCTATGAACTATGCAAAAAGAATAACGTTCTATTTATTGCGGACGAAATCCAAGCCGGCCTTTGCCGTACTGGTAAAATGTTTGCATGTGAGTGGGAAGACATGAATCCGGATATGTATATCCTAGGTAAAGCATTAGGCGGGGGCGTATTCCCGATTTCATGTGTATTGGCTGACAAGGATGTTCTTGGCGTATTCAATCCTGGATCACACGGTTCAACTTTTGGCGGAAATCCTATGGCATGCGCAGTATCAATCGCATCTTTAGAAGTGCTGGAAGAAGAAGAATTAGCGAAAAAGTCTCTTGAACTCGGAAATTACTTTATGGAAGAGTTAAAGAAAATTGAACATCCGTCGATTAAAGAAGTACGCGGACGCGGATTGTTTATTGGTGTTGAATTGACGGAAGCCGCTCGTCCATATTGTGAAGAGTTGAAAGAGCTTGGATTACTATGTAAAGAAACACACGATACAGTGATCCGCTTTGCTCCGCCACTCATTATCACAAAAGAAGAGTTGGACTGGGCAATCGGAAAAATTAAAAAAGTTTTCGTAAATTAAAATACTTCACAATCCAAGTGTCCGATATGTTACAATATATGCATAGAAAACATTATGAATCAAAGAGGCGAATCATTAAATGACTGAAAACCTGAATCTATTTACGTCTACACAAGCTGTCATAAAAGATGCACTTGACAAATTAGGCTACGATGAAGGAATGTATGAACTTCTAAAAGAACCACTTCGTATGGTTGAAGTACGTATTCCGATTAAAATGGACGATGGCAAAGTTAAAGTTTTCACGGGCTTCCGTGGACAACATAACGATGCTGTTGGACCGACAAAAGGCGGCGTACGTTTTCATCCTGCAGTAACTCTTGATGAAATAAGAGCACTTTCGATGTGGATGACACTTAAAGCGGGAATTGTTGATTTACCATATGGCGGAGGTAAAGGGGGAATCATCTGTGATCCCCGTGAAATGTCGATGGGTGAACTTGAACGCTTAAGCCGCGGCTATGTTCGTGCTTTAAGCCAAGTTATGGGACCTAACAAAGACATTCCTGCACCCGACGTCTTTACAAATGCTCAAATTATGGCATGGATGATGGATGAATATAGCCGGATTGATGAATTTAATTCACCTGGTTTCATTACAGGTAAACCAATTGTTCTTGGTGGATCACAAGGCCGTGACCGCGCAACAGCAGAAGGTGTAACAATCATTATTAATGAGGCGGCTAAACGTCGTGGAATTGATATGAAAGGTGCTCGTATCGTAATTCAAGGTTTTGGAAACGCGGGCAGTTTCTTATCCAAGTTCCTTAATGATGCAGGCGCGAAAGTAATCGGAATTTCTGATGCTTACGGTGCGCTTCATGATCCGGATGGTCTTGATATCGATTACTTACTGGACCGTCGTGATAGCTTCGGAACAGTAACAACACTTTTCGATAACACGATTACAAATGAAGAATTGCTTGAACTTGAATGTGATATTCTTGTGCCAGCAGCAATTGAAAACCAGATTACTGAGAAAAATGCACATAATATCAAAGCTAAAATTGTTGTTGAAGCAGCGAATGGTCCAACAACTACTGAAGGGACAAGAATTCTTTCAGAGCGTGGAATTCTTCTTGTACCAGATGTCCTTGCAAGTGCAGGCGGCGTAACAGTTTCTTACTTCGAATGGGTCCAAAACAACATGGGTTACTACTGGACTGAAGAGGAAGTACGCGAAAAAATGACGAAAAAAATGGTTGATGCATTTGATAACGTCTATACAACTGCAGAAACTCGTAATATCGACATGCGCCTAGCGGCATATATGATTGGTGTTCGCAAAACAGCAGAAGCTTCACGATTCCGTGGTTGGGCGTAATTAGAAAAGCGTCTGGTATCTGAAGCTTAGACACTTTATTAAATGAAAACTCATATTGTCTTATGAGTAAACAGTAAAAGGCATCTCCCGGTGTATACGAGAGATGCCTTTTATCCTTTTTCAGGAACTGGAACAATGACGGCATCGCGATCACGTCGATGGTCGAATAACAAGTTCAGAGTGAGTAAACCCGAAATCCCTATGACAAGGTAAATAAATCGTGCAAGCGGTTCAGCAGAGCCACCGGCGAATTGTGCAACTACATCGAAACGAAATATTCCTGCTACTCCCCAATTGAGAGCACCGATAATTGTGAGTGCCAAGGCTAATTTATGCACTTTTCCCATTTAGCAACACCTCCTAAAATTACTATGCCCTAGAGATATTTATTCATACGTATGCTCTTAATATTGCAAAATGAATTGTTGTTACGGATAATAAAAAGAATAGAAGGAGGCAAAATATAATGAATGAATTTGTATTCCATAATCCAGTTAAGCTTATTTTCGGAAAAGGTCAACTTCAAAATATACCTCAAGAATTAGCGAATTACGGCAAAAAAGTGCTTGTCGTTTACGGGGGCGGCAGCATTAAGCGAAATGGGCTGTACGATGAAGTAATGACGCTTTTACATGTTAATGGTATGGAGGTGTATGAGCTTTCAGGTGTTGAACCAAATCCTCGCGTTTCAACTGCACGAAAAGGTGCAGAGATTTGTAAAGAGGAAGGTATCGACTTTATCTTAGCGGTTGGTGGCGGATCTGTTATCGACTGTGTAAAACTCATCGCATCAGCAGCAAAATACGACGGCGATGCATGGGATCTTGTCACAAAGAAAGTTTTTGCCAAAGACGCACTTCCTTTTGGTACTGTTTTGACAATAGCGGCAACAGGTTCAGAAATGAATGCGGGATCTGTTATTACTAATGAAGAGACGGAAGAAAAATATGGATGGGGCGGTCCACTCAATTTTCCAAAATTTTCTATCCTTGATCCAACCTATACATTATCTGTACCTAAAGATCAGACGATTTACGGAATTGTTGATATGATGTCTCACATTTTTGAGCAATACTTTAATAATGCAAAGAATACTCCAGTACAAGATGAGATGTGTGAAGGTGTATTGCGTGCGATAATGGAAAATGGTCCGAAGCTCGTTGAAGATCTGAATAATTATGAATTACGGGAAACGATTTTGTTTGCTGGTACAATTGCATTGAACGGTTTCCTTCAAATGGGTTATCAGGGTGACTGGGCGACTCATGATATTGAGCACGCTGTATCTGCAGTTTATGATATCCCGCATGCAGGCGGACTTGCGATCCTCTTCCCGCATTGGATGCGTTATAATGTTAAAGTGAATCCAACTCGGTTTGCCAAACTTGCTGTAAATGTATTTGGTGTACTACCGGAAGGGAAGACGGAAGAAGAGGTTGCTTTGGAGGGGATCGAGCGTCTTAGTTCATTCTGGACATCCATAGGAGCACCGAAGACACTTGCCGACTATGACATTAATGACTTGAAACTTGAATTAATGGCAGAAAAAGCAACAGCCAACGGAAAGCTTGGCAAGTTCAGTAGTCTTGATAAAGAGGATGTACTGTCAATTTTAAAAGCTTCATTATAAGAGAAAGAAATTTAAAAAAGTCATGCCGGATTTTGCCGGCATGACTTTTTTGTTTAGGAATAATAAAATCTCACGCTGTGGATAACCTGTGAAAGGTGTTGTTTCACCTCGAGATTTTAGTGCTGGAGGAATCGGATCATAAGCCATCCCTCCATTATCTAAGGTGTAAGTGTTTTTGTTCTCATTCGGGCAGTTTTGACCTGACCTGCTTAGCGGTGTCGGGTGATTTAGACCTTTTCCATGTCGAAACACCGTCATCTTCATCGAAAGAGATAAGGACATCTCGTACTCCTTTTTGATTGAGGACAACTTCCATAAGTCGGTCTCGAACATCATCAACATAAGCGACTGTATGGGACGGATCAACCTCTGCCACAATTTCTACGTGAAGGAATTCCCCTTCTTTGATAACTTCAACGCGTTGGATATCTTTTACGTCGGGGTCTTCTGCGATAAGTTGTGCAATATGATTGAGCATTTCCTCATCGGTTTCTCCGATAGCACCTCGTGCATTTTCGAGGAAGACTTTACCGACAACATAAAACATCATCATCCCGATCATAATGGACGCAATTCCTTCTGCTACGAGTAAGCCGAGGAAATGGGCTAATAGAACAGCGATAAATGCAAGGAGACCACCCAATGTTGCAACAAAGTCTTCCATGAATACTAGTTTGGTCGCAGGCTTAGCGCGACTAAGATTGCGGAACCCGATTGTAATGGGGGCGAATCCTCCTTTATCAATCCCTGTTTCATGCAGAATTTCCTTCCCTGCCTTATAAAGAACAGTGAATTCAAGAATGATACCAATACCAAGTACCGAGAGGTTGATAATTAAATTTCTCATACCGCCCGACTCGGCTGGATTCAGGATATGATGCCACCCGCCTATAATAGCTTCATAGGACATGATTCCAACGATGATGACAGCTCCGAGACAAACTAAGTTAACGACACGGCCAAATCCATTAGGATATTTCGGCGTAGGTGCTTTTTTCGACAGCGCGGAACCAATGAAAACAAAAAACTGATTTGCTGCATCGCCAAATGAGTGCATCATTTCTGCAAACATGGCAACATTTCCGGTGAAGAAAAATGCGGCGGCCTTTAAAATTGCAATGACTGTGTTTACAGCGGCCGCAAGTAATGAAGGTTTGTTGCCTTCTTTTAAAAGTTTTAGCATGTCTCTCATAATACTCCTCCATTAGGGAAATATTTCAATTTCGACCGATTCGATATAAGGAAGTGCCGATAATTCGATATACAAATTAGATGTATGTCTCTTAGGGAGTGCTGAGATCCGAAAATCAAGTTCATGTTGCACTTGAAGTTCTCTTGATACAATCTGGCGAATGCGCAAATTCTCAATTGTCATGCTTTCTGTCTTCAAATAAGCAATTAGATCTTCAATCTTTGACTTATCCGATAACACTACAATGAAGGAAGCTTCTTTTGTACGCAGTCGTTTTGGTCCGAATTTGTCAAGTGCAGGTGCAATGACTTCGATGACAAACATCACTGCTATTACAGCAAACGCAGCTTCAATATAAAATCCTGCACCCACAGCAATACCGATACTTGCCGCTCCCCAAATCATTGCTGCCGTCGTCAGCCCGGTAATACTATCATTCCCTCTGCGCAAAATAGCCCCCGCTCCGAGGAAACCGATGCCGCTGACAATTTGGGCAGCAAGGCGGAGTGGATCCATCGTAACGTTAATATCGGTGCGTGAAGGAACGAGGTAAGCCGACTCTATAGAGACAACGGTCAGGAGGCAGCTAAACGTGGCAATAACAGCACTCGTTTTTAAGCCGATCGGTTTCTTCTTTATTTCCCTTTCTACCCCAATAACTAAACTTAAAACTAAAGCGAGTGTGATTTTAATTAGTACTTCAGGATACATCGCTTCATTTGCAATCCATGTCACATTCGTTCCCCCTCTTAATGTCCTCTATGATTAACCATGTTATACTTACAACTATCTATTACCTTAAATACTATAAATGTAACCTGATTCCCTTTGAAAGAGATGTGTTAGAAATGGAAAAACCCCCAATTCACCCGTACATACCAATCATTATAGGAGTAATATCCGTAGCGCTTTCCGCAATTTTTGTGAAACTCGCTACAGCGGACGCAGGAGTGATCGCGTTTTATAGAATGTTCTTCTCGATCTTGATCATGCTGCCGCTCTTTCTTATGAAGTATAGGAAGGAAGTATTTACGCTTAGCAAAAAAGATTGGGTCTTCTCAGCAATTGCAGGAGTATTTTTGGCGTTTCACTTCATCCTATGGTTTGAATCGTTAAATTACACATCAGTTGCTAGTTCAACTGTGCTTGTTACTTTGCAACCGATATTTGCTTTTGCGGGAACATACTTCTTCTTTAAAGAAAGGCTATCGTTCAAAACAATATTATCGGCCCTGATTGCTGTAGCAGGTAGTGTAATTATTAGCTGGGGAGATTTCAAGTTGAGTGGCACTGCTTTCTATGGAGATATGTTGGCCCTGATTGCTTGTGCACTTATAACAACCTATCTATTATTCGGACAAGATGTGCGTAAACGTCTTTCTCTTATAACGTATACGTTTGTTGTTTACTCGATAAGCACAATCGTGTTGTTCTTTTACGTTCTGCTCAAAGGGGAGTCATTCGGTCCTTATCCGGGGGCTGATTGGTTCTGGTTTATAATGCTTGCCCTTATCCCGAATCTGTTTGGGCATACACTTTTCAATTGGGCGCTCAAGTGGGTTAGCACTAACGTCATATCCATCGGTATTCTTTTTGAACCCGTGGGAGCAGCTATTTTGGCTTTC
>NZ_JBBOXF010000002.1 GCF_038007465.1 Sporosarcina sp. FSL K6-1508
GTAGGTCTTTTTGTAATTGAAAACACATTTTTACAAGCACGTTCAATTTCATATTTTGTGTAACGATGTTCTGATTTTTTTAATGAAAAGATAGATTGTAATGCCTGCTTTTCAGTTTGATAAGTATCTAAAATATAGCGAACGACTTTCAAGGTTGATGGACCGATACCTTCAGCCCACTCTATTCCTGCTTCAGATGTTTGGTCTACGAATAATTTGTGATTGTCTGGCATATGGTCACTTGACCAAACTTCCCATACAATCGTTTATGAGAAGCCACTCTCATATGGTTGAAAAGGATCTCAACGAAGTCATTTGATAGTTTAATTTCGACTTGCTGATTGATATACTCGTATGGGACAGAATAAAACATGCTTTCAACAGAGATGTGATAATCTGGACGTACTTTCGCTGTTTTCCATTCTGATATTTTGTAAGGTGTTAACGGAAGAGGAGAAAGCGCAAATTTCTCCTCTTCTTCAAATGCCGAAAAACGGCACCCTTCTTTACGAGTAAAAGGTCGTTGATTAAACTCATCCAACTTTACCCGAACTTCTTTATTCAATTCATCAAGGCTGAAGCAGTGTGAATTTCTTAATGCCGCAATAATCCATGTAGAAATAACACCTACTGAGCCTTCTACACTTGCCTTATCTTTCGGTGTCCGAACACGTGCGGGCATGACAACGGTGCCGTAGTGGTCTGCCATTTCCTTGTACGTAGGATTCAAGACTAATTCGCGCGATGTATGCTTTGTCACGCCTGTTTTAAGGTTGTCTGGAACTACGATTTGTGTAACGCCACCAAAATACTCATACGCATGATTATGGGCTGTAATCCATGAATGTAAGTCCATAGATAAGGTAGCTTCTGCATACGCTAACTGGCTGCACGGCAGTGTCGCAACGTAAACGTATGCTTTTACCTTTTCACCGGTATCCCTATCAATGATGAAAGCTGTGGATCCTGCCCAATCGACTTCCATAATCTCGCCTGGTTTTCTACGTATGCGCAGGGTGGCTTTGTACTTGTCTGCATACTTACTGTAATGACATACAAAACTGCGATACGAGTAGGGAATCTTATTATTCGTTCGGCACTCAACTTCATATTCATGATGGAGAAGCGAAAGTGTTACATTTGGCCTCGCTAGCTCTTTATGAATATAGTCAAATTTCAGTGGCTGTCGTCCCGAAGATTCTAAAGTTTTCTCTGGAAATAAAAACTCTTCAATCCACTGACTCGTCATTACCTCCTCTAAAGGGCAGACTAGTCCTTTCTTTTCAGCTAGATTGATGACCTCCGTCACCTTTTGCCGAGAGTGCCCCGTGCTTGCGGTAATGCCCCTCAAACTGATCCCCTCGGCATGTAATTCCAATATCTTTCGATAATGAATCATGCAAAAAACCTCCTGTATAAGCAATGTCACACCATAGGTGTGCTCATTAATTATACAAAAGGTATGAAGTGGTAAAGGCTTTGTCACTCACTGGTACAATCCTTGTCACTTGGTGGTAAAAAACATGGCATGAGTGGTACATTCTCGTGGCTGTAATCAGTTAAAGAATGGCGCACCCGCTGATGAAATATAAGATGGCAGAAATGAAAGTGTAAACTGATTTAATCCAATTAATGCTCAAATTAGAAGTACAAAATATAATATACATTCGTGTCCTACAGTAGAGACACGAATGTATATTATATTGAACCGGAGAAAGAAAATCTAAGAACTACTCCGTTTTAATGTGATCGTGTGACATTGAAAGAGAGTTCGTTTAAACAGTTGAGAGTTTCATGGCATTGAACATAAAACAATGTCCTCAAGCCGTGAAGAAAGTGAATAAGATGTCAACGAAACCAACGTCCTAACGCGCTTGTAACTTTTAAAATTAGTTTGACAAATTAATTGGTTTATAAATAGATTTCTCTATACCAGGGAAAAGAGAATAAACAGGACAACCAATAATCGCTTCTATTTCTTGCATATTTTCAAAAAATCCTTTCCAATGTTTCGGGACATCTTCAGTTGTTCCATTTCTTATTGCAACTGACACAAGTCTCCTTTCAATGATAGTAAATCCGTTTGCTTCCGCTAAGGCGTCACATAGTGTCAATAATTTATCATATATAGTCCATTCAATATTATTCATTATTTCGATCATTTCATTCTTTATAGGATCAGGTATTGTAGCCCATCCATTTACTGCTTCAATAAGTTCTGTTTTTATTGGAAATGAGTGGGAAATACATATATTCGCATTTCCTTCATACCCCTTTTTCTTTAACAGTAAGTAACCATCGTAAGAGTGAAGAACGGATTCTGTAAATCCCTTATACCTCCCAATATCATGAAGTATGCCACATATATAAGCTTTATTTGGGTCAATATCAAATCCAGTTTGTTTCATTGCAATAGAAATGGTTTCTGCTGCTTGTGCAACATAATGTGAATGGTCTACCCATCGCCCAGGATTCTGAAGACTTGCCCATTCCAATATACTAACTGCGTATTCACGGTCAGTTATATAATGCATATTTTCTCCTTTAATATTTTATTAATATATTTTTGTTTAAAATCATCAATGCACTTATCTGTATTTTTAGTGTACTTACATTCTAATCCGATAAACCCATTAAAATTATTATTTTTTATTGTTGTTAAAATATTTGAATAGTTTAACTCGCCTACTCCCGGTTCTGTTCTACCGGGATTATCTGCAAAGTGAAAATGATTTATGTAATTAAAGTATTCCGTTATATTGTTAATGATATTTCCTTCTGAAATTTGTTGGTGATATATATCAAAACAAATTTTAATGTTTGGACTATCTACATTTTTTATTACTTCAACAGCTTCAGATGATTTTGTTAGAAAGTAATTTTTATGATCTATTAAAGAATTTAGTGGCTCAATTTCAAGGACTATACCCGACTCTTCACAAAAAGAAGAGCATTGCTTTAGAGTTTCAATCATTGTACTCAATTGTATCTCCCTAGGGACGCCTGGAAGGAAATCGCCAGTCTGAGAAATTATTGATCTAACTCCTAACCTCTTAGCGGTCTCTATTGTCTTTAAGAGACAACTTTTGTATTCTTCTCTATTTGATTTATTTACTAAGCTAATATAATTAGTACATATGGAGTTAAAACCAACCCCAATCCTATTAATTTCCTTTTCAACTTTCACAACGTCCAAGTTCCACCATCTGTAAAATTCTAACCCATCAAGTTTGTGCTCTTTAACTTTTTCGAGATGATAGAAAACATCTTTAGTGGGATAAGCACCATAGCAAATTGAAAATTGCATTATAATGAACTCCTTTCCATAAAATTAGTCAATATCTCTTCCAGAAAAACCTCTTCTCCTCTTTTAGCAGATTCAACAGCACAAAAGACCATTGCAAATGAAACAATATTGTCGTGTATACTGCATTCAGGATTTCTGTCTTTTGTAATTGCCTCCACAAATTCAGTAAGAGAATAATCTTGTGCTTGGCATTTTAAATCTATCAAGGGTATTACGTCTCTTTTTGTTGTTGTATTTGTTTTATTAACATAAATAGAATTCATTCCATCCCAAGTCATACTCCCACTGCTGCCATCAATTTGCCATGTGCCTGCTCTATGGGTTTGTGGACCAATTGCACACCAAGAACCGCTATAGTTAATATGAAAATTTTCACATTCAATAATCATAGAATGTGCTGCATCCCCTTTATACTTACTCCAATTCGGATTGTAACTTCGTGTTGTTATACTCTTGGGGTTTTTTTGCATAAAATACCTCATTAAATCAAAATGGTGTATGCTCATATCGATAATCATAGGATAATCTAATTCAGTTAACCTAAAATTACCTTTTTCAAATGAAGGGTTTCGATTAAATCTTAAATCAATATGTCCTATCGAACCTATTTGTTTATTTCTCAGATGGTTAGAAACTGTTCGTGAACCGTTAGTAAATCTATAGTCTTGGCTTATCATATATTTAAGATTTGTTGTATTAACATAATTAAGAATCTCTATTGCAGATTCAAGTGACTCTGCCACAGGCTTTTCACTTAGCACATGTAGGCCATATTCAAAAGCTGTAAAACTTACAGCTTTGTGAGTCGCAGGAGGAGTAACATTAATAATAAAATCAGCACTATTATTTTGTGCTGCAACCCTTAAATCACTAAATAAGAGTTCTCTTGGGATTCCGTATTCTTTTCCTATACGGTTTAGTAACTCATTATTACTTTCCACGTAACCAACACAAATGACTTGGTTACTCCTTTTTATAGTGTCAATCCATATTAAACCCATTTTACCTAATCCAACTAGGATTACGTTTAATTTTTTTTTGATAACAATCTATCCTTCCTAGAATGAATAATTGTGTTTTGCTGAAATCTTTACTATGTTTTGAGTATCTTTTATTAAGGAATTTTCCTCAATATTTCCCCTAATAAGAATAGTGGGATATGTGATTACCCCTTTACCAATTAACGATCCAGGATTAATGACAACATTACAACCGATTTTTGAATTATCACCTATTAAACAACCAAAATACCTTGAATTTGTTGATACTTTAATATTGTCTATTTTTACATCAATGTCTCCACCATAAGGTAGATACTTCATATTAGAACATATTGCACCAGCTCCGAGATTTACATTATTTCCTATTATTGAATTTCCAACATAATTAAAATGAGGTGCTTTTGCATTATTTAATAAAATACTATGTTTGACTTCAGTAGCATGACCTATAACACAGTTATCACCAATAATCACATTTTCTCTTATATATGCTCCACTGCGAATAATTACATTTCTACCTATAATTGCTGGTCCCTTGATATAAGCACCGGATTCTACCTTGCTACCTTTTCCTATTATAATTAAGTTATTTTCATTAATATAAGCTCCAGGTTCTGCTATATTTTCAAATCCGTCTGCATTTCGAATAAAATTATTTTTCAAGAAAAAATGTTCGTAATTTTTTATATCATGCAGAAAAAATGTTTTTACATATTCTAATACTTCCCAGGGTGTAGTATTGATATCAAAAATTTCTGGAAGGAAAAACCCCTTATAATCTATGAATTTTTCTATTTTCATATTAATTCCTCCATTTATTAAGAGCTGTCTCTAACACTCCAAACAACTCATCAATTTGCTCATAATTTACTATAATCGGAGGTTTGATAATTAAACAGTTATTATAAAGTCTTAAAAATATACCATTTAATAGACAGTCATCATATATAGATTTTGCTAATTCCTCATTTACCTGCTGATCGGTAGTATTTATAATTTCTAATGAATGGATTAGCCCTACGCCTCTGTGTTTAATATTAATGGCAGTCTTCGATATTAAATAATTCATCTTTTTAAAAATATAATTTTCTTTACCAGAAATATCAAAATCTTCATTTTTTAATGTAGTTAATGTTGCTTTTGTGGCAGCACAGGAAATGGGATGTCCCCCATTTGTAAAATCGGCTTCATTATATGACAATACATCCTTCAGATGTTCTTTTACAAGCACACCAGCTAGAGGGTGTCCACCTGATAAACCTTTCCCTAATGTAATTACATCTGGTGATATATCAAAATAAGTTGTAGCAAAGTAACTTGGAACCCAACCAAAGCTTTGGTTCTCATCTAGTATAAATACTATGCCTTCTTCAGAACAAATTTGTTGTACTTCTTGAAGATATTCCTTTGTTTGCTGATTTACCAAAAGTCCGGCATTAGTCATAATCGGATCCAACAAAATACATGCAATATTTTTGTTGAAAGTAACTGCATCACGTATTTCTTTAATGGTATCCTTCCAATCTCCGTCTTGCTCACACTTTGGTGGATTTACAAATATTACATCTTCATTTGAACCCCTTAAAGTTTTTGGATCTCTACCATATCCTCTGATATTAAGTGTTTGAGTAGTTTGTCCTGTGTGTCCTTTATAAAATGATATAATTCCACTTTTTCCAGTAAACTTCTTGGCAATTTTAATTCCAGTTTCATTGGCATCAGAACCATCACACATTTTAATATTAACTCTAGTGTGCAAAGGTGGTGCTAATTCCACTAGTAACTTACATGCTTCATAATATGATGTCGAACCGAACCGACTTGAAACGTACGTTAGTGACTTAGCTTGTTTGACTACAGCATCCACAACTGCCGGGTGACATTGACCCAATAATAGATTTAAAGTTTGACTTGAAAAATCCAAGAATTTTTTTCCGGAAATATCCCAAAAATACATACCTTCACCCTTTTCAACAGGTGAAGCATCAAGGCTAGGATGAACATTACTTGTTAAATAGTCAACGTAATTAGCATTCTTAATCAATTTATACACATTCCTTCCCATTAACTAACTAATAGATATACTTGTATTCTTGTGAGTTAAATACAGACCTATACCAATAAGACCGTGAAAATCATCATTTTCACCAAAAACAATCATTTTTGCAACTTCTTCTTCACGAATATTAAAGTTCTGATATTTTATAAAATAGTCTCTGAGAAGCTTAATATATATTGGTCCTACAGCTTGGGAAAACCCACCGATAATAATAAATTTAGATAAACCAATACTTGAATATAAAAAAGAAATTACTTTAGCTAAGGGTTTTATGCTTTCATTTAAAACTAATAACGAAAACTGATCGTTTTTAGTGAGACCGAGAATAACATCATGTGTTGTTATATTTTTTTGAAGATAGAAGATTGACTTACTATAAAGGTCATAGTTATCTATACTTAACAATTTGGCTAAATTTTCTACACCTCGACCGGAAGAAATTGATCCTATATGACCTTCATGTCCACAATCACATAGCATCTTTTTGTATTTACCACCATAGTAGAAATGGCCAATTTCTCCACCCATATTTTCTTTGTCCAAAAGTACTTCCCTATTCCAAAAAACCTTATTTCCGATGCCTGAACTAACTGTTATTATGCAGAAGTTATCATTTATACGATTTATATATCTCCAACCTGCAGCCGTAATATCATTAATTATTTCAATATTAATCCCATCTAACTTTTCTTTGAGAATTTGTAAAAGAGGGAATTTATCATTAGTCGATCCCCATAAAGTAGCCGCGCTAGTAACTACTCCTTCTGTGTCGACAACACCCGGAAAAGAAATACCTAAACCTTTAATTGTATAACCGTCGATTTTCATATAACTTTTAACAATTGAAACAATCCTGTTCACAAAGTTATTTCTAATATTTCTTATATCTGTGGAAATTATATAGTTGTCTGATGGTTCATTTGATATATTTCTAATTTCTCCATCTTTAGTGTATATAGCGGTTCTAAAAGAGGTACCGCCAATATCCATAACAATAAAGTCACTCAAACCATTACAACCTCCTTTTCATAAAAAAGTGATTGAATTTTATTTAAACTCGTAAAGGTTTGATTTAACAATTGAGGACTTATTTCTTTAATATTTTTTATAAATGTTGCTTCTCCAATATTTATTGGAACAACAAGGTTTAGATTCATACCACGGTGTAATAGAATATTCTGTAATGATTCCCACATTAAATCGGGAATGAAAGTTTTTTCGTCATAAATTTGTAAACCGATATCTAAAATCAAATTTAAAATTCTATCACGATCGATTTTGCTAATCCCATTTTTTATATAGTTAAGTTCAGTAGAAATTGCTATATCTAAAGCTACGGCCGCTCCATGAGAAACTTTATAATTGGTGAAACCTTCTATAAATGGACTGAAAGTATGTCCAAAATCAACAAGTCTTTCTAAGTTATGTTCAAGAAAATTTCCCGTTAGTTCCTCTAACATTCTTAAAATTGAACGCTCATTTATTTTATGTGGAATATCATTTTTTTCTTGAAAATTATACTTAATTAAACTTTGAGAGTTACTTTCAATGAGTTCAAATAGAATAGAGTCCTTTACAATTGCCATTTTTATTATTTCCGCTAATCCGAATAATACTTCTTTTTTCTGTAATGTTTCAAGAAGTTTGATATCATTAATTGTTGCAATGGGAGGATGGTAAGAACCCAAGAAATTTTTCGAGTCTTCAAAATTTACGCCTGTTTTTATTCCGATTCCTGCATCAATCTGACCTAGGAGAGTAGTAGGAATCTTTATGTAATCCATTCTGCGCTTATACATTGAAGCAGAGAATCCTACCATATCTAATAAAATTCCTCCCCCTATTGCTACCATCAATGAATTTCTATCCAGGCAGAATTCCTTACCCGCTTTGCAAATGTTGCTTACACTCTCAATATTTTTATTATATTCAGTTGTTGGGATAACTATTATTTTGTATTGTTGTTTAAAATTATACTCAAAATATTCTATTACATATTTTGAGTATAATTTATTTACCGTTTCGCTTAGGACGACAAGAATTTTTTTTCCGTAACAATAATTTTTAATGGTTTTATTCTCAATATCGAAAATTTTATTTGTAAGAATAACATCATATTCTAAGACTGAGCTATCTTTGACTAATATAGTTTTTAAAGCTTTCAAATCATATATACCTCTTTCTTTTGAATTATTAAAGGGAGGCCTGAAAAATAAAGACCTTCATTTCGTCTTCTGAGTTATTAACTAATCCGTGTGTGCCGTATACGGGATTAACGATTACATCTCCTGATTTTATTATTCTTTCTTGGCCATTGTTCAAGTGCATCATACCTGTACCAGAAACAATAAAATATACTTCCTCATTTAAATCATGTTGATGTATACCGATTTTTGCTTTCGGTGGTATTTCTATGTAATCAATAAAGTCTAATGAGGATTCGAAATCTTCAAAAGAAAATGCTCTTTTCTTTTTAATAAACCCTTCACCTTCATGGCAAATTTCTAATTCTTTTTCAGATTCGTAAACGTTAATAACTTTGTTATCACTCATAAGATTCCCTCATTTCACATAAGGTTAATATTTCTTCTAATTCCGGTTCATCTATAGCTATTAAAGAGAAAATTTCTTTTACGTGCATTCCAATTTCATCCAAAGTCTCCCCTTTTAATAAAACTCTTTGTCTTAAACCATTTCCATCGGGTCGAATAAAAATATAATCAACAAAATCCAAATTCATTAACAACTCAACTTCATTATCGTTTAATTGATATCTTATAGGTACTTCTACTGCGAAACTAACTAACGGTAATAAATCAAATTTTTTACCATTTAGTATTTGTAGTATTATGTCATAAGCATTTATTCCGCCGAGGCTTACCATTCTTGTTACTCCTGATGCTCTACAATTAATTTCAGTTACAAAAAAAGTGTCTTCTTGAATTATAAAATCTATATCAATAATACCTTCGGTGTTCAATTCCCTAGCTATTCTACTTGAAGCTTCAATTATTGAATTATTAATCTCTTCGTTCCATGGATTTGGGAACACTCTAAGTTTTTTAAGTGGGTGCACCATTTTTAGACTAGTAACCCCTTTATAAACAGGTGGACATATTACAATCGAATCCTTATTGCATATAGCCTGTACAGATAACTCAACGCCTTTAATAAACTTCTCAAGTACATAATCATCAGTTATTAATTGGACCTCATTCATGGTGGTAAGGATTTTTATACCATAACCCTCCCAGGATTCAGGTGGCTTTGCAACTACGGGTAATATTTTATCACCCTCTTTTAAATTTGGAGAAGGTATGGTAGGAATATGAATCTTTTTCAAGAAATTTATTGTATCTTTTTTATTGAAACAAAGCTTTGTAGCTTCCTCTGAATGACCAAAAACTTTAATGCCTTTTTTAATAATTGATTCTCTATATGAAACCTCTTCTAGACATTCGTTATCCATAGCACCATTTAAAATAACAATATCAGGTGGATCTAACTCAATAATATTTAATAGATCTTTCATTCGATTTTTTCTAGTCGTATAATATATTTTATCAGCACTTTGGATATCATCATTAGAAGCATCTTCGTAACACATTATCTCAATTAGGAATTTGTTTTGTTTGGAAATTAAGCCTGTTCTGTAAGAATGGCTAAATAAAATTCTCATATATTTTCCACGCTTTCCCACAGTGTATTTTCATTTAACCACGAAACAGATTCATTAATATTTTTTTCTACTTCGTTTTCATTTTGTCCACATACTATAACTGACAATATATGATCAACTGATTTGGATGCATTATTAAACCTATCACCTACTTTAGCATTGCACAAAAACTCAATTACTTTTTCATGTTCTATACTGGCTGGCATCTTTTTTAGCATGCCATTCTTAGGAGGAACCAAAGCCCATCCAGCAGAATTTAAATGACTTCTCTTTTTTTCTTTTTGAATATAATTTATACTGCATTGCGCCAGGGTAGCCTCTTTTAATATGTGAAAGTTAAAGAGTCTATTAATTGTTTCTACTACTCTTGCTCCCCCTGCTCTACTAGCTATTTCGCAAAGGTATAATTTCCCCTCTGGAGTTACGAATACTTCTGCATGAATAGGGCATGCGGGTGGTGATGGTAAAGCTTCCATGACTTCTGATGTATATTTTAATAGCCTATTATGTAAAATGTTATCTTCATCTAAAATAAAGCTACCTAAATACTTGTCTTCTTTATAAGCTAAACATCCATTTATGTATTTAGAGGCTACTAGAAATTCGATTTTTTCGTTATTCCATAGTCCATCTATATGGTACATATCTCCCTCAATAAATTCTTCTACTTGAAATGGTTTGAATGCAGTGCTTATTAATGCGTGTTTTACATCTTCCCAAGTATACAAAATCTCTGTATTTTCTGACCCAGCCCCATCAACTGGTTTATAAACAACTGGAAATCCGTTCTCTGTACAGAAATTCAACAAATCTGCTGGATGTTCTACCTTTTTAAACTTTGGAACCCTTATTCCCTTTTCTTTTAGTATTTGCTTCATGAATACTTTATCCCTAAAAGCTTTTGCACTTTTAACGTTTTGTCCATGTACTCCTAATAATTCTCGAAGCATTGCTGCCCTAATTAAATCTGTTTCAGAAAATGAGATTATTCTTTTAAAATTATATTTACTATGCAATTCAATAGCTATACTCTCTAAGTTTCCATTTGTCCTCCAATTACTAAAGTAGTATTGCTCATCATACCTAGTATCTATAAGGTCTCTCCTAACTTCATCGCACAACATTACGATTGGTTCATTAAGGTCCTTTAGCCACTCATAATATTTAGCACTATTATCTGAAAAACGATTTAGAATTAATATACTCACATTATTCACCCTTTGGAATTTTATTTTCTTCTTTATTTCCTACAATTAGAGTAATAAAAGATAGACTGATTAAGATTGTTATATAAAAGCCGAGGAGTCTCTTAAAGTCCGATTCTCCAAGCGACATTAATATTATTGAAGATATAGGAACTACTCCTAGTAATATCATTCTAATAAAGGCATTGGTTCTCCCAATAAGTTCAGAGGGAATTACTTCTTGTCTAAAAGACATAAAGATTACATTTATCGCATTAATACATAGAGAACTAAATATAAAACCTATGATAGCAGCATATGGATTTAGACTTATTAAAGGTGCCATGAGTATTAAGAGTAAAAGTGTCCAAAAAGAGAGTTTTGTTTTAATTGCTTTAAACTTAAATAATTTGGCACCTAAAATTGATCCAATTATGCCTGTAAGAATAGAAGAACTCATGATAATACCTATGGTTGTTTCATTCAGGTTCCAATAACTCTTCATTAAGAAGAGATACATTACAATCATTCCGCCAGTTGCTAGATTCAAAAATATAGAAGATATAACTATATTCTTTAGAATCTTATTACTTATAACAACCTTTAGACCATCAGAGATTTTTATTTTGGGAGCGACTATAGGATTCATTTTAGGCACAAATATTAGCACAAAAACAATTGATAATAAGTAAGTTAAGCTATTTATATATAATGTGGATAGGTAACCAAGCAATGCAGCAGAAACACTTGCTAGAGCTGGACCAGCAACACGACCTATATTATTAATCGTAATATAATAGCTGTTCCAAATCGCCGTATCTTCGGTTCTCTTGAAGTCTGGCACAAATGAATAATCGCTAACTATATTAGAGGCAACGCCTGCAGTTTGGACTAGCGAACTAAATGTATATATAATCAAAACACTTTCAATACCAGTTAATGTGATAATTATTGGTATTAATAAGACTAGTATAAACTGTAATAATCCAGCGACTATATATATTGTTTTTTTATCCAGGGTGTCAATCAATTTACCTATGTATGGCGTGAACAGATAAGGAATAGTTTGAAATACCCATCCTAATCCCATAGCAAAACCAGAACCAGTAATTTCATAGATATAAAGCGGAATTACAAAGTAGTAAAGTTGGTTCCCAAATTTAGAAATTGCACTAAATATAGTAAAACCTTCAAACAATCCTAATTTTCTAAATGGTAATTTTTCAGTTGTTTTATTATTCAATAAAATTCCCCTTAATAGTCGGGCCATTCGTTCCACTTTCATAATAAATAAGGTTGTCTATATCTAATTCCCAAGCATTAGTAATCTGGTCAATGAATTTCCAAGATGCGGCTGTCTCTTCCCATGTTACAAAAAATTGTAGGTTCCCTGACAATGCATTTAACAGTGAGTTTGCGTAAGAATTTTCAGGAAATGTGTGATAAACAATCTTATTTTCATGTTCTATTAGAATCTTTTTATTTTCATCAAATACTATAGATATACATGAATCCTCGGAGATAGATAACTTGGTTGGTCTTTTAAAACTAACTTCAATGCGAGAAGTTTTTGTTTGTAGTCTTTTCCCTGTTCTAAACCTTAGGGGCACTCCAGACCACCTACTGTTATTAACGAATAAAGTTCCAGCCACGAAAGTTTCCGTCATAGAAGAATTTTTAACATGGCATTCTTTTTCATAAGGAATTAAATCACTTCCATCCATGTTACCAGCAACATATTGCCCTCTAATAATATATTTATTTACTTCTTCTGGAGTAAATGGTTGCAGTGATTTGATAACTTTTAATTTCTTTTCACTTATATCTTCATTCTCGCTTGGTACGTCAATTGTCAAGAGAGCAATGGTTTGAAGAATATGATTTTGTACCATATCCCTTAAAGTTCCACTTGAATCAAAATATCGTCCCCTATCTTCGATTCCTATGCTCTCACTTAAATTGATTGTTATTTTCTCTATATAATCATTATTCCAAAAGGGATCTATATCTGGGTTAAACCTTACTGTTAATAGTTGATTTATGATATTTTTAGTAAGAAAATGGTCAATCCTAAATATATCTTTCGAATTAAATATTGTTTCTAAATAGCTGTTTAGTTCTATTGCTGAAGTTAAATTATAACCAAAAGGTTTCTCAATAATTAAACGGTTCCATCCTTTATCTGTTAAGAGTCCATAATTCTTAATATTAGCGCTAGCTTTTTTAAAATGCTCAGGGAAAACTGATAAATAAAATAATCTATTTCCATTGGATTTGAATTTCTCTTCCATTTCAAATATTATTTTGTTTAACTTACTAAAATTTCGTTCAGTAACAATGTCTATAGAGAAATAGGTGAAATGTTCAATAAAAGATTCATATAACTTTATTATTTTTTCTTCTTCTTCTTCAATTTGCTGTAATAGTGATTGTAGTAACATACGATTGAACTGTTCAGCACTTAAATCACTTCGACCTAAACATAATACACCAGTATTAATTGATAACTTATTTTCTCTAAAAAGTTCAAATATTGCAGGAAACAATTTCCTTCTTGCAAGGTCCCCAGTACTTCCGAATAATACTATTACTTGCCCATTCTCAGCCAATTTAATAATTGCCTCCAATCGTGACAATAAAGAACATATTCTGTTAGAAAATAGTCCTTTTTGTAGTTTTATAGTCAGACTTTACTATATAATTCAAATGATACATAATAATTATTTTTTTGTCAATTATATTAGTAAAGTGAATTGTTTGAGTTAATTAAATGACTTACCATTCGTTGCTATTGTTTTCGCACGGTACTGGAATTGAATGATCGTGGGCTGTGGTATCTACTGTAAATAAAAAGAAAAAGAGTCCAGTCGAAGTGTTTTTGCACTTGGGACTAGACTCCCCTCTTTATAGTTCACCGAAAACATGTTTAAAAGGGCTTCTAAGTACTGTAATCTAAGGGTTCGGTATTTCATCTCCATCTGGCAGTAATTCATCTGGGTGACCACCTGGAGTGGAGAATGGATCCGACTATATTAAGATCATGATTGGTCATCGCCCACGTCTTAACGGCTTTTTCATCGAAAGCAGCTTCCCACAAGGCAATATGGAGAACAGCTTTATGAATGTGATGGATCTTCACCGTGCCGGAGTTGATATCCTGGTAGGGACGGATGTCGCACCGGTTCCCGTTCCGAACCTTGGTGGCCTTGCTCATGGTGCAAGTGTCCACCATGAAATGCAGCTACTGGTGAAGGCCGGGTTCACTCCAATCGAAGCTCTTCAGTCGACTACTACCAAACCGGCCCGTTGCTTTCGTCTACATGATCGCGGCCGAATCACCGAAGGTGCACGTGCTGATCTTATTCTCATAAACGGTGATCCAATCACTAATATTTCTGATACCTTGTCAATCAAATCCGTGTGGTTCAATGGTTCGCAACAATTAGGATGAAACTAGTAGATTATTAGCTATGTAAAATTACCAAGAAGAGGGACTGCAGAATGCAACCCCTCTTCGACTTTAATCTATTTATTCAAATCCTCATTTCAGGAACGATGCCCAGTTCAATGTTCCGGCTTCTGAGGGCTACTGTTATGTTAACATTAATAATAGACAAATATTCACAAAAAAATATTCGCAAATCTACTTAAGTTGTTTTTGACTTTCGTCTATCGCTGTACGCAGTTGTTGCGTTAATAATCGATTACACATTTCTATCGTGTCACTCATTCTTTTCTCCAGTGGGTCCAAAAGGGCTTCCCTTTCGTCTTCAATTTCAATTGCATTTTTCACAATATCCTCTACTATACACTTTGGTGGTGAAGATTTTTCTTTTTCTACACCTACGCACCCTGTTAACAACAAGGTGGAAATTATAAACAAGCAGTGCCCATTTGTTACAATATCTGACGACTATCTTTAAGTAGAACATCGTGTGCACTACCCTCAACAATACTTGTAGAAGAAACTAAGGTTATCTTAGTATTATAAGACTAAAGCATTTATGTATAGTGAAAATAAAGCATGGTTTGCCTTAATGGATAAACTAGCGGATATGACAATTACATATGCAAAATCTCAGATTCGAGCTGGAGCAAAGGCAATAATAATATTTGACTCATGGGTAGGTCAACTTAGTGCGGCTGACTACCGTATTTTCACAAAACCAACAATGGAAAAAATCTTTCTTTCTTTAAAAGAAGAAAAAGTACCTCTTATGATGTTTGGAGTCGGGGCGAGTCATTTAGTGAAGGAGTGGCATGATTTACCATTAGATGTTATAGGCCTTGATTGGCGTATACAAATAAAAGAGGCGAGAGAGTTAGGCATAACGAAGACTATACAAGGAAACTTAGACCCCTCTATCCTACTTGCACCTTGGAATGTAATTGAAGAACAGACAAAAATGATATTAGACCAAGGGATGATTGACCCAGGATTTATCTTTAATCTTGGTCATGGTGTTTACCCGGAAGTAAATCCGGATACGCTGAATAGATTAACAGCATTTGTCCATAATTATTCGGCAAATAAATAAATGAAATGAAAATTAAAACTTGGTTTGTCAAATTAAGCGAGACAGAATATCCTTATCAACATGTTCGTCCATGTGACTCATGAAACACTCAATAGGTGTCTGATAATCCAATGATTTTCTAGGTATATAGTTTCTACGTAAAGCAACACTAGAGATATAATCCTGTAAGACAGGACGGAAATCCATTTCTTTAGGTAGCCGCAATTTGATTTATTATTTTTATATCGAAGGTAAATATCAAGTGCAGTAAAGCCCTTTTTAAGCTGTCTAAGAACTCGATAGATGGCTTCGTGACCACGCTTTATTTTTTTAGATATGTGTCGTCCAGAAAGATCAAAGAAATGATATTCTTCTATGAAAGTTAGATGGATGTAGGACATGTCTGATACACTCTCCTTATTAACTTTTGTCGGTTATAAATGGAGTGTATCATGACATGTCTTTTTTGTGTCTCGCTTAATTATATAATCGGCGTATTCAATTACCAAATCAGGTATATCCGGAACGTTTTTACCGTCAGAAGGCTTCACTCCTCCTGCTATATTATTTTTCCTTATTAACCCCTTATAATGTTGTCGGTTCTTCATCCAAAGTTCACTACTTTCTATGTATATATTTAGCATTAACCTATATGAGTTAATTTCATAATTAACGTTTTTAAAAATTCGCGGGGTATCCCCTTGATATTTTTTCGAATTTTTTAATTGAATACTGATTTATTTAAGCTACCTGTAATAACTGGTGTTTCAATTTCAGCTTAATCCGATCCGCGGCTACTTTCGAGGCATTATAAACAAGCGTCACCAACTGAAAATGAAGCTTTGCTTTCTTTCCAGTCCGATGACGCACATTGTTAAGGCCGAAGTACTCTTTTAAGTACGCATTGACGCGTTCGACAGCTGTACGTTCTTTATACAGTTCAGTCCACTGTTTTGACCCTCTCGCTGGGAAAGTATACTTTCGTACGTCCACTGACTGTCTGATTTTATACGTTTTTTGACAAAGTGAATCATGTTGTAACGGACAGGTTGCACATTCTTTTGGACGGGTATATTTCAACGTGCTATATTTTGCATCATAACTATCGTAGTGATAGGAATGTTCCAGGACGCACGTTGGCGCGAAATGAGTATCGTATCCAATCACTTCCCCTTCAGCACGAGGATTGTAAGGAATGACAGCTTGTAAACTTTGGTTCATTACCTGTTGATAAATCGCTTTATAATCATAACCAGCATCGAACAGGCTGCCCGTGAATAAGGCTGGAAGATCCTGTTCAATCTTTTTTAATAAGGGAATCGCTGCTTTTCCATCGCTTAGATTACCCGATGTCGTGTTTGATGATGTCAAGTCTTGCATAGCGGAGTACGCGTCCAAAAGTGTCTTATGTGTCGATTCAGTCCAGTCATTTGCATTGTTGCCAATATCGTTTTCATAATCATTGATAATCGGTTGGTATCCAGCAGCATCCCCATTCACTCGGACAACTGGTTTCGTGCGTGCAACCGTATGAGTTGAACCAAATTCATCCGTTGTTTGTACAGATAGTGGTCCATGTACCCCTACTGCTAAATTAAATGTTTCGAAAGTGAGCTGCCATGGATCAGTTTCGTCAGACGTCGCAGGAATAGATGTGGTTGCGCTAAGATTATCCAGCGTTCCTGTGATTGATTGAGCATCCTTATCAACGTCCGTGACTTTTCCTGTTACGACTAAGCTATCACCATCACCGACAAGCGACCAAGTGTCTTCGTCAAGGGTAATGGCTGGTGCAGCATTATCAACAGTAAGCATCATCGGCAATACTACAGAATAAGATGTCGCATTTTTTGCTTTAATATTAATTGTTGTGCTACCTTGTTTCATTCCAGTGACAGTCAAGATGGAACCACTAATTGTTGCCGTTGCTACACTAGAATCAGCAACTTCCGCCTCAAAGGTCATTTCTCCGTTCTGCGGGTTATTGAACAAAGTTGCAAGGTCAATTATTGTTTCTTCAAATTTAGCAAGACTTGTATCCTGAATAGAACCGATGATTTCTGGTTTGGTATTTACCGTAAATGTTCGGGTTTCAGTCGAACTGTTCCCTACCTGGTCTGTGGCGATAACAACTAATGTATAATCACCCTGGGTATCAATTGCTGAACCGGGTGTATACGGCTCCCCATTCAGTGTAATTTCTTTCAATACATTATCTGAAACATCATCGCGAACATGAACGCTCGGTGTTACTGAGTCTTGATAGCTTTGACCTTCGTCAACTCCCCCAATGGAAATAACTGGCGGCGTTGTATCAACATAAATTTCAAATGTTTGGGTTGGTGATTTGTCTCCCCACTCGTCTTCTACATAGACACTAACCGTATATGTTCCTTCCGTTAGTGTTGATGGTAATTCAATTTCTTCATCGAAATCACCATCTACGGGAATTTCAATGTTTTGTAGTTCAGGTACACCGACGACAGACACGACTAGTTTCATCTCATCGCCCTCTTCATCGAACGCTGTCCCTAAAAACTTAATTGTATTGTAAGGCGTTATTAGTGAGGTTACTTGCATTCCTGTTGGTAATGAAACATCTGGTGCAGTGTTTGTATCATAGTCAAATGTTAAGTCATATTTGTAGTAGTCTGCATAAGTGCGTGTATCGGATTCAGGAATCACTTTTGTACCTTTATATTTTTGAGTGTAGCTGTATTTACGTGTGTCAACTGCAGGTTTGGTAGCTGTTCCTCTATAAGTTGATGTGTGGTATATATGGTCAGTTACGAATTGATTCGGACCAGTAGCAAACCAACGACCTGATGTCGAATATGCTGCCGTTTGCATATAAGCATAAGCGTCACTGACTAAAGGTAATGTTGCTGAAAAGCCGCCTGAATTATAAGCTTTTGAAGGGGTAGGATTAGCTAGAGTCGTTTTTACTGCCGCCGTTTGGTTCCAAGAGTAATATGTTGTTACCCCTTCATATACTGAGGGATTACCACTATACTGGGAAGGAAGTACTTCCTGCTTGGCCAAGTATGTTACGGTATCTGTTACAGTTTTAGATTCAGCCGGTGTATATGTACCGCTGATCACAGCTTGTACTGGGGCTCCATCTTTAACCATTGTCACCCCATTTTTAACTACTGTAGCTGGGAAACTATTTGTGGTATTAGTTTGAGAGTCTGTCTCGGTTTGTGTACTAGCAGGAGTGAATGTTCCACCTGTTTGTACCTGTTTCGTACTAACCCCGCCCGATAGTTTTACAGTTACTTCTTCGCCATTCACACTAAGAATTTCGACAGTCCCTGTATTTGCAATGACACTAATTAATTTTGACATTCCAGCTAAATTGGTCTTAAAGATTTGCGTTTGTTCGGTAGTTTCGGGTGTACTAAAATTTACCGATTGTGTAGTCGACGACATCATGCTCATGAACATCATCATGTGGGCCTGGGAGTTAAATAAATTGAGTTCAGGTGCTGTGTTTTCTGACACTGTAATAGTCGTAATTGGTAGCTCAGCAATTAGAGTTTCATTTCCATCATTATCTATCCCCCGTGCCTCTATAAGGCAGTTCTCTTTAACAGTAAAGGGCGATTCATATGGTTCCCATTCTCCGCCGTTAATACGATATTCACGAATAACGGACGATTCCGGGTATTCAATCGCAACAAGAACAGTGTGAGTTTTAGGATCTTCTTCACTAACACTGATTACTGGTTGTTCATCAAAAACCGCCTCAATAGTAGTAATAGCATGAGAAGCAATTAATGTTTCATTTCCATCATTATCTATTCCGCGTGCTTCAATTAAGCAGTTTTCTTTAACGGTAAACGGAGCATCATATGTTTCCCATTCTCCCCCATCGATGCGGTACTCACGGGTAATAGATGATTCCGGGTATTCGATAGTAACAAGTATTGTATGGCTTTCAGAATCTTCTTCACCTATACTGATTACCGGCTGTTCTTCTGTAACGGCTTCAATGTTTGTAATAGATTGAGTAGCAATTAATGTTTCTTTGCCCTCCACATCAAACCCGCGTGCTTCAATTACGCAGTTTTCTTTCACTGTGAATGGATCCACATAGGCTATCCATTCTCCTCCATTGATGCGGTATTCACGGGTAACCGACGATTCAGGATAGTTAATCGTGACAAGTACCGGTTCCTTTGTCGCTTCTTCAGTATCCAATGTGATAAGTGGCTTTTCTTCAACCGTTTCTTCAGCATGGACCATATTGGTAATGGCATGCGATGAAATTTCAGATTCAATTCCAGCTGCATCAATGGATTGAGCTTCTAATAGACCATTTACCGTAAACGACAGGAGTCCTTCATATTTCAGCCATCCTTCAGTTTTACCATTCACAAGTGTAAAGCGGTACTGACGGATATCAGCAGCTTCCGGATAGTCGATTTCAACTTCTACCGAGTCATCCCCTGTATCAACATTTAGAACAGGCTTCGCAATCGGAGGCGTCGGTTTTAGCTGCTCTTCATCTGACGGATCCGTACCTTCTTCTATGGTCGGCTTATCCTCTTCTTCAATAAAAGGTCCAACTGGTTTTCTATCCTCCTCGACTACGGGTTCTTTGACTTCTGTGTCATCCTCATTGTCTTCAGGAGGTTCAATTACTTCAGGAGCAACCAGTTCGTCTTCAGGTGTTATATCAATCCCTTCTGCAGTAACAATTTCCTGTTGTACGGGCGGCGCATCAACCTCTTCGATATCCTCTTTTACTTCAAGCTCTACATTCGTAATATCAAGGAAAGCAATCACTGTTTCATTTTCCTCTACATCCGTTCCTCGTGCTTCAAGCGTCCCATTTTCTTCAAATGTCAACGGGCCATCGTAAACGAACCAATCCCCCTTATTGATTCGAACTTCATTCGTTACGGAATCTTCAGGATATTCAATGGTAACAAGGACCGGTTCAGTAGTTGCTTCTTCTGTAGATACATGGAATATCGGTTCTTTTTCATTGAAATTTTTATCGTTTGTGTCATCAGATAACAAATTAGGATCCTGGCTTTCCATTGCAGAACTGATCATTGGTGCATATGTTGAAATTGGTAAGACGATAGAGGCGGCAAGCGCAACTTTTGAAAGTGCTTGCTTGCTCAACACATTAATAGGGTGTTTCGTTTTTGGCTTTTCTTGTTTTGGCATGGATAATAGGCTCCTTTTTACTGTTACTTATTATTTTTCAATTTCATTCGTCGTTTCCTCGCATAGCTGTTACATTTTAGCGACGAGGCAAGAAAATCTTATACGATTTTTAATAATTATTATTCGGAAAGATACACGATTATCTCCAATCTAAAAGAAGAGAATCATCACCAAAATGTAAGAGCTAACTCTTGATTTTAAAAACAGGATACGGGATGAACCGATACCCTGCTTGTTCCATATAAGACATGCAGGGCATCATTTCTCACCAATGATAATTAAGCTGTTGGTTTGTCTGCATCTGTCGGTTGTTCTGGAGTTTCCGTATTTGCTTCATGTTGAGCTTCCTTTTCAGCTTCTGCTTTCTGAGCTTCAAGTGCTTTTTCTGCTTGTTTTTGTTGTCCTTCAGGACTAAATCTGCCATGCATCATTACGTCTGAATGGTTCCATTTACTGTTGTAGAATTCGAGTCCTGGTTGTTCAACTCCAAATTCGATTGCAGAAGATGGATTGCTATTGAACCCAATAACGTACGGAGTAACCCCAGGCGCATTCTTGAAGTCTTCGATTAGTTCTTCAAAGAATGTTCTTGTAACTTCCATAACTTCTGAACTATCGGCTTCAGAATTGACAACTTCTTGGTCTTCAGTTTTAAGGTCTTTTGTCCGTATAGCGTTTCCGTTACGAATCTGAGATTCAATTCGTGCACCGTAATAAAATTTGTTTTTTACGAATTTGCCGTCTATGAATTCATAGAATGCGGGGCTTTCCATTGCAGATAGAGCATCATAAGGCTCCCAAATATTCGTGCGTATTCCGAATTGGATTAGTTCTTGGCGGGTAGCATTCATCGCATAAGAATCGAGAACTTTCAATGCATCATGGGACGTGTAAGTTTGATCTTCGTTATACTTATCAGCCCATACATCTTTCACATCTAATTCAATGCCAAATGCCTTTTCAATAGCGGAGCGGCGAACTTCATCATTGTTTGTATGGAAGGAATCAAGCGTGATTACAGCCTCTTCTTTCGAATCTTCTTGTACTTCAGCTGTTTCGAGTGGTGAGGAAATGAGGACTGGTGTTTCATCTGTACTTTCATTGGCAAATGCTTGTGTGCCGCCTGTAGCGAAAACACCGGCCATCATCGCAAGTGCGGTACCTGTTAACGCGACTTTTTTCATTTTCTTCAAGATGCTTTCTGCTTTCAGTTTTTCAGTGTTATTCATGTGTAATTCCTCCTATGATTTGTTTTCTGACCTTTTAGCCAGGAACCTATGTAAGACTTTGGAGCATGCATTACTGACTTCAGACGATATTTTCTAGTCATGTACGCCTGGTTCGTGAGATGTGACGTTCTCTCTCTCTTGCATCACCTCCTTTATATTTAATTGTGTGGGGCGGCGTATGAAGTTCAGCGAATTAATAGGCAAACATCTTAATTTTGGTTTCTCCTTCAACATAACTGCACGTAGCACAGCTACTGTAACTTCCGGAAAAACTAACATCATGACCGTATCTGCCAGTCCGAGAATCAAAATTGTGTTAAAGAAATTCATTTTCAATATCCTTTTACCGTATATGAACAAACCAGTCGTCCAAAAAGTCAAACAAGAAAACATTACAATGATCGCTATAAGTACGATGAAATGCTCAGGTGCTTGTTCGGACGTACCAGCAAACAGGGAATTTACCAATTCACTGGCTTCTTCATTTGTAGTAAAATATCTGCGAAGACCTTTGATTACTAGAATTGCAACTAGTACTAAGAAAAACCCGAATTTGCTGTTTATCAATCTTGTAAAATAGGCACTGAAATCATTCGTTTACTGATTCAGACATGACAATTCGAAGTAGCCGGCCTTTGCTGCAGCTTTCTTTGATGGATAGACTTCTAAGACTGGATAATCGAACCCACATGACTCCGCATAAAATACCTTCTTGCTATTGAGGGTTGTCGCATGAAAAGAATCCTGTTTTATTAAACGACTTCCTGCCAAAGCGAACTGATTGAATGTACCGCCCGCACGGTGATATGGGTAACCTTGAAGGAATGCAAAGATGCTGACATCATCTACCGTGTTATACCAGTCCTCTTGCGGTATGAGGGGTAAAGCGAATGTATATGTAATTCCGAGTTGTCTTGCATAGACATTATGTTCATTGATCTGATATGCCAGGTTTTCTTGTAACACGTTTACAATGGTGTCCCTACGGATTTGATCAAACAAGTCGGCATCTTTCAATAGTTCAATAGTGATTTCGGGATCACGTAACAATTCCTTTCTTTCACCGGATATCCACTCCCTCAGTGCTGCATCGTAGACCGTTACAAATTCATCGAGGGTAAACTTAATAATATTTCCATAGCCATCTTGATGGGCGAACGGTATTTTTGGTAGCCATACACGATCCACAAGATTTTCTTGCCCGTTCTTATACGTCTCATAGACATTCATTGAAAAGCCGTCATATTCCAAGATGCCGAAAACGGGTACATAGCGAGCCATTAAATCTTTTGTCACATCATCTTCTGTTCCAAAATTCAAGGATAACGAATGCATAAAAGTGTCATAAGCAGGTTCCTTATTGATTCGGGAAAACTTTTTTGAGTCATAACCCGACTCATAGTTAGGCTTTACGTTCAATCGCAGTTGATTGGCTGCATCTTGGCTAGCAACAGTCATCGCACTGTTATATTGATAATTCAATTGTGCAAATGTATTTGCGTCTTCTGATCTCCATTCAGTAAAAACATTTAACGGATAAGTGATGATTAGATAGAATAATATGAAATCAGAAATCTTCATTTAAAATCATTCCTCCATTCGGAATAAAGATGAAGACACCATCGCCCTCAGTATTATTCGTAAACGCATCAAACAACATCATCGCGTTACTTCGTGTCATATTTTGTACTTCAACGTAGAAGAAATCACCTTCAGTCATTAGGTATTTCCGTTCGGCTTTTGGAATGCTATTAGGTTCCTCAAATAAATAATCCATGATTTGCGTTTTATAGTATTCATCCATATCAACGACATACTCGCCAGTAAAAGAAGCCGGATTGGTTGGGTCTGTATAGACGGGTGTGTATACTTTTTTTTGATGTTTAAACTCCGTCTTAAACAAATAAGAGCCAAGTTGCAAGTCTCTTTCAAAATCCTCTATCATTGTTGGCGAGATGTAGCCTTTTGTACGTACGTTGTTAACGAAATTTGATACAACTTGAAACGCATTTTGTTTTGCAATATCATCCTGCATTTTGTATTGGTTGTATACTCCGTTGAAAACCATGAGTGTAAATAATATAATGAGTATTATCTTGCTAATCATTGTGGGCACGCTCGCTATACTCCTTTCCGTTTAAAGATGATTTTAGTGACCTGACCACTTCCATTAATCAATATTTCTCTTGTATAGCTATCTGTTAACAAAACCACATGCTGATTCAACCTGACGTCTTCCTCTGATTGGAACAAGAAAACATCTACAACTATCGGTATTTCGTCATCGCTTAGCTGATATAGTTTAGCGACGACTTGTGCACCTGTCCACGGGACTTCTTCTGGTATTGCAGTCTGCTCTACAAATACTGTGGCGGCAGAAGGTATAAGTTCAAAATAGTCCGGCCAAGTAGTCATCGTCCAAAATGTATGAGCCAAGGTAATCAAAGTGATTGAGAGCGCAAAAACAAATTCCATAATGTTACCAATTTTCATAGGAATTGCGGGAGTGTTCTTTCAAAAAGCACTCCCTTCCCTCCTTCTCCGTGTTTTGCATGAATCACATTTGAGTAAAGATTAATGCACGAATCACACTGTTTTTATCACGTTCGACTTTTGCTTTAAAGTTACCGCTCGGGTTGATATATTCAACGTGTGTAGATTCATTTACATTAGTAGTGTCTCCACCTCCCGTTGTGATACCGGTAGAGGAGTTGAATATGTTGTAATACCAAGTCCCTCCCGGATTTTTTCCAGTCTTAACTTGTACCGCAATCGAACCTTCTTCTCCAGCAGCTTTATAGTTACGAAGTGCGTTGACCACTGATGAGCCAGAAGCTGTTGCATTGTCATAAATTAAAAACTTCTGATCTTTTAGTTCCGATGTAACTGTAGAAAATTCTGAACTTGCTATCTTCCCTGCTTCAGTCGAGGGAGTAAAGACAAGAAATCCGATCGTAATCATTGCCATCACGAAAAATAATGATGCACCCCATTTAATAAACCCAGGAATTTGTCCCATAAGTAATATCTCTCCTATTCTTTTAAATTTTTCATGAAAAATAGTTCATTGCTATTCCATTTTTCTAGTGACTATTTACAACAGTTACAACTTCCCATCGCATCCCCCCTCTCAGTACAAACCAATTAACACTAAATATTCCTAATATTATTTACCATCTCTTGCATATCAACAACGCTTAGATACAACAATGGTATTAGAAGGTTTGCAGTAATCAAAAAGAGAACAGGGAGATAACAGAGCATAGATGACCATTCATCTTTTAAATTAAGTGATCTCCGATTATTCTCCTGAAGTTGTTCAAGATAAAAGGCTCGTTCTATCTCAACATCATCGAACGCTTCTTGAATAGAAATCCTTGTAATTGATAGTTGTAACCGATCCACCAATTGATTAAAGGGTTCAAAATTTACGGTATCACCCAATTTCTCAAGTGCTTCTTCGGGACCGGCATCATAATCTTGCAATGCATATCGTATAGGATCTTTAAATACAGTCGCCATGCGTTCAAGCCAAATCAACATTGTGTATACACTTATTCGATCAAATTTCCGTAAAATACTTATCCAAACTAGAAGTTGATGAATTTCTTTTTCCATATCTTTAAACCGTAAATGTCTTTGGAATTTAAGGAGAAGTACCGGAAAGTACCATGCCCCTACCGCCATAAGTAACACAAACAAAAATTCGTACCATTTCAAATACGCATTTTGGAATTTTTCGTATTTATCTGCAATCCGATCGTGAATCATTTTCAATTTCGGATCCCTCAAATCATCGACTCCGAGAGATTTCGCAATGTACACTTCCATTATTTCGGGTGTAACTTTGTCTAGTTTTTTAAGTTTATGAATTATTTCTCTATCAAAGGTTGTGGCTTCTTGGTAAACCTCAAATTCTTCTGCAGAAACATTTCCTGCTAACATAGAGTAAGGAACAACATTGTACAAGACGGACCGTTTATCCCTTTCATGTGAAAAATATAAACCTCCAGTCAATAAAACCAAGACAGAGATTGTAATTACCATTCGCTGAAGTGTTAGCCAATCCATTTTCAGACCTGAATTTGCATCCTTCAACAACTTGGATAGCAGTAGATATTTTTTCGTATGAGGACCAGGTGTGATTCTAGTGACGATATTTTGCAAGAGTGAACTCTTTTCAAGCATCCACTTTTCCCATTTCAAGTTTTTCATACTAGCTTGATACTTTGATTCTTTCACTTCCCCCATTTTGCGGAACAACATATACATCATCACTGCTAAGGCATAGCTCGAGACCTCTACAATTAATCCTAGTTGTGATTCGTAAAACGTATTCATAAAGGAAAAATGGTTGAGTGCCCATACTTTTAGCGGCTGTGCAACGAAAACCGGGACAATAGCAAGCAAAGGAAATCCCTTCGTTTGGTAGTACAACACCGAACGAAACATAAATTCAGAGTTCAATTCTTCATTAATTCTAGATAAACCATTTGTCAAGGAGCTTCCTTCATTTGTTACTACATCTCCCTGTTCTTTAACCATTAGTAGCAATCCCGTGACACCTTTCAAAAAGCGAGACGGAACAACTTGTTCATACTTCGCAAATTCTTCTTCTGGATCCTCGCTGGTCAATATCTGATAGATTCGATTCGCTTGTACTTTCATTTCTGGTCCGGCATAGGGGATAGCTGCATAAACGGCTTCTTCTACCATTTTTGTTTCGTGAAAGAAGATTCGAATTCGATTAATAAACTCCTTTAACTGTTTAAGTAGACGCATTTCAACTCTGTGAACAAAGAAATCTACCAGGAGACTTGAAATGAATAAACAACCAAGGAAAAACCAGAAAACAATGAGCCAACTCGGTCGAACTAACAGAAGAACAACTACCAAGGACAGCAGTAACGCGAATACGTTGTACAACGTGAACATGATTTGACGGCGTAGCGCATATTCGTCGTATATGGATAATGTTTCAATCCGACTTCGGACATGTCTAACAAATGATCTCAACAGTGGTATTCGAATTGCATATAAGTACATTTTTTGCGAATAGGAATCAACTACACTTTTCCACGTGGCACGCTTAACATCGTAATTGAATGAAAGTTCGTTGTTTTTTTTCCCACGGAGAACGTAGTAAATTGCGATACTGATAGAAACAATTAGCCCGCTTATCGAAATGATTGCAAGCCATTGAATTAGACTCATGCAGCAGGCCCCCAGTGTTTTTCAATAAACAATTGAAATTCTTTTCGTTCTTCAGGAGATAGGTTTTTTTCAATTTCTAGTTGGCGCTTTGCGCTGATCCTTTCACGGGCAACATAAGCACCGTCCACAAATTCAATGAGATTTTTGTCGATATACATGCGGGTTTGTAGTTTCTGACTGAAAAACTGTGTCGCAACCATAAGAAAACCATCCATCTTTTCCTCTTTAGTACCGTTCACACCTGGAATCTCAACTTCATCAACATGTGTTTCTTTTTTTATACACTCTGTGATGCGCCCAAAATAGCGTTCTCCGTCATAGCCTTTTTCAAGATGCGCATCAAACTGCAAAGCTTTAACAACTTGGCGCTCAGCATTTTGCAGGTTGCCTTCTTTGTCAATCGAGTTCGTTAAATCGTCAACAAGGTCAGGAAATGTCTCCGCATGGTGCGAGAAATACATCATTTTACTGGCTACTTGTGAATTCTGAATCATTCGAGAAGCCACCCGTGGAGTATCTACTTCCCCGATGATTGTCACATCTCCATCCATTTTCTTGGTAAGGTCGAGTCCTTCTTGCCCGCTCACACTATCGGTTTCTTGAATGGTTAAAATATTTCGTTCGGGTAGTAAAGAGCGTGCATTCAACTCGAATTTCGATTCATGGATACGGATATTCAATACCGCATTGATATATTTAAAAATAGCAAGCATTGCTGTAGTCTTACCACTTCCCGTCGGACCTGTGAATGCTACGGAACGATTTCCCTTTACTAAATACTTTAAAAGCGTGATAGGCAATATCGCATTTTCATGTGTAAACAACTCTTCCAATTCCAATTTAGTTAAGTCATATTTCTTACGAATGAAGAAAGCCGAGGATTCCGTCAAACCTTCCCTAAATACAGTCACTCGTGAGCCATCATGCATTTCATTTAACATGTAAGGTTTTGATTCTGATAATTGGCCAGGAAACTTGTACTTATAGATGAGCGTAATAACGCGTCTCAATTCCGCGTCACTTTTAAATTCCAAGAATGAAAAATGAATAGTTTTACCAGCGTACATTACCCATATACTGTTTAATCCCCGTTGAGCAGTTTGAAAGGTTTCAAGCAGCAGTTCATCATCATCGATATTCTCCATATGCTTGGGCATACCACCTGATACACCACCTGATACACCGTCTATCGCCATATCACGAATGTCATCAATAACTCCGAAGCCTTTATATTGGCTGTAAATCCTTTGAACAACTATGCGTAATTTATCTTCAAATGTAAGCTGATGGATACGGCTAATTAAAATTTTGCGTAAGTCTTCAATTTCTATGCGATAGCCCTTCGGTTTTAGCTTGATTAAGTTATAATCATCCAGTAATCGACCTAATCCATGCTCTTGATGTTCTTTGTATTGCTGATAGAGGATAATGTCAAATACATCACGATCACTTAGTTTTTCTGGTGTTTGGAATGGTATCGCCAAGTTGATATTCTTTTCATCAAATTTATAGGTTTTCAGTAAGAGGTCAAACATAAATCCTCGAACAAACGTTTTTGAACCAAAATCTCCAGTGTTACACTTTTTGAGCGCTTCAAATAATTCTTTTTGGCGTCTTGCTTCGCGGTCAAATCTTTCTTTAGAATAGCCAAGACGATAGAGGTCTCTTGTTGATAGTTCAGTTAGTACCTCACTCACATATTCAGTTATCTTTGGGAGGGTGTACCGTTCATGATTATATTTTGGAACGGTACCTTTCTGTCTGTTGCCTTGCAGGATACGCCATCCAAAAGCGATGATTACAATACAAATCATTGTGATAATGATGATAGTGTTAAGCAAGGGTGTCATTCCCAATCCTCCTCCGCCACTTTCGCAAAACCGAGTTGTTTCATGATTTCGCTATTAACTACACTGAGAGAATGAACAAATGGGTAAAGTACATCCCTTTTTTCCACTTTCATCGTCCTGACAAAAAATTCTGCAACCATATCTTGGTTTACCGCATCGCGATAACCTGTTGCATAGGGTATCGCGAATATTGGAACCTTAACGTGATGTTGTCTTTTAATATTTCGCAAAGTATAACTGGCCTTCTCGTCATACTGACTTAGAAGAATAAAATACGGCTTGTCTTGGAGCTCAGTCGGTAAAGCCTCCATAAACTGTTTGATAATGTGTTTGTTCTGCGGCAAATTAACCAACACGAGGTCAGCTTTTTCAAGTAAATCACGTGTTTTCAGACTGTTTACCCCAGTCTCCGCATCAATCCAAATAAAATCATACTGTTCACTTGCAGCTCGCAAAATTGTGTTTAAAATCTGTGAGTTTCCTTCACTTTGTTGGTTGGAGTTTTTTCCTGCTAGGAAATCAAGGTGTGATTTGTATATGGTATTGGTATACGCCGGAACATCATCCGATTTGAGTAATTTACTTTTGACAAGACGCTCTAGTCCATCGATACCACCGTCATCAAAATCGTCCGTTTTCTTTTGTCGGTACATCTCCTCCATTGCAGAGGGAGCCAATTGCGTATGTGTTAGCAATGAGCGATGCCCTACATTTAATGACAGTATGGAAGCTAATGCGATTGTGTGTGATGTCGTGGCTCCTTGTCCTTCGACCGGTGACCAACTAACTATTGTTTTCCCCATCTTCTTTCTCCTTTCAACCGATCATTAAATCAGGTTCGCTCATTTTAGGCTTTCGCACTTTCCGTGCTCTCAAAAATTTTCAATGTTTTTGCCTTCTTTGGATTAGAGGACCTTCGAAAGAAGTTTGGTTTCATGGCATCTTTGACATCATTAATGTGTAGTCCATACAGGGCACTTATCATTTCACATAGCAAATCTTTATATTGTTTGTTCAAGCGCTTATAAGGGATGTCTTGTTCGTGCTGCATGTAGTTTCGTAATTCCTCACCAATCTCATCTGGTTCGAAAATGTAATTCATTGAGCGCCACTGAATATCCTTACCTAACCTTGCAGAGAGAATAGTATCGAAGTACTCAGCATTCAATTTGTATTTTGATGCAAGTGTAATTCGCTTGATTGCAGTGTTTAATGTTGTATGAATTAGAGTATCAATTAAATTAACATCTCGTAATTGATGAGCCCGATCAAAATCCCCTACGTAAAAGCGTTCATGAAATTCTGGCCATTCTTGTTCAAGTATTTCTGCTGAATCAATATCGACAAGGATCACATCGTAATTAACATGAGTTTCACCCGTCTTCTTGAGGCTTTCTTCAATGTCTAACCAATTGGTAACATCGCTTAAAATGTCGATACCTTGGAAGTCGTATACATGCTGACCCTTGCTCATTCGTGTATATCCATTTCGATACCACTGATTTTGCGTACTATCGATAATCAGCACGCGTTTGTTTATTTTGGTCAGAACGTGAGCTAAATACATTAACATGTCTGATTTATTACGCGTTCCGACAAACTGCATTAATTTTACTTTCAATTTCACTCGCTCCTTTTCAACATTGATTACTCTTTAAACTGTTCTTCGATCAAATCTGCTTGTTCCGGTTCTAAGTACTGGTTCATCGCATTTAACTCACGTTCTTGATCATTCTGTTTTCTTTGTGTATCTGACTCCGCTTCACGTTGGCGAAGTTTCTGTCTCTGTTCTTGGTTCATTTCAACTAAGCTTGCTTCCAAGCGGTCACGATTCTGTTTTTCCAAATTCAGTTTTGCAATATTCACTAGGTTTGGTGAATCTGTAATCAACTCCATGACGTTTTTCTTAACTGGGTAAGTCATTTGACTTGCTGGTTGCATTGGACCATCTACATAAGGGAGTGCATATATTTTTGCTTCTTCGATAAAGGCATCAACAATTGCCGAACTCATTGTTAAGAGTTCACCTTCATCTAGGTTCGCCCATAGTGTTAATCCGAGTGTGTCTTTCACTTTTTTCTTAGACAGCAAAACATAATCATCACCGTTAGGAAATTGGATTCGCACATCAACATAGTCTTCCTTTTTCAATTTTGTCGGGAGATCGATAAACGAATATTCTACTTCCCGTATATCGCCGCCGAGTGCTTCTTCTTCATATACCATTGATTCAACCAGGACAGTCTTGGCCTGCATATCCGTTTTTGCATAATAATCTAAGGTTTTCACTTCAATAATGTCCAATGTATCTTCTGATTTAGCTGCAGCTACCAAAGTTACTTTTTCAAGCATATCTTCGGTTATGGGATCGCCACGCTCCACTTCTTGCTTCAAGGCATATCCTTCTTCATTCAGTAAGGCTGTTTCATTAAGGACTGCTAGCTCCGCCCTGTACTGCTCTTTTAACGCAAGTTCTCGTTCTTGGGTTTTTGTATAATAGAAGTAACCACCAATAACTGCAAGAACCAGCGTGATACTCGCCCCAATAATACCTGCCCATATTAGCTTTTTAGTTCGTAATCGTATGTTCACGTACACTTTCCTCCTTTATTCGTTCAATCGCTTACAACAAAACAAAAGCACTAATTACTCCGGTTGTAATAACGGCACTTACGACCACTGCTCCAATTAATGCCTTCTTAGAAAACACTTGTTTACTTTCCTTGATATATCCATGCATGATGGACCGAATTGCTTCTTCTTCCTCTTCATTTACTGAATACGGGTTGGGATTTGCTGGAAATGGAACAATATTTAGCTTCGGTAAACGTTCTTTCATATCTTTCACATTCGCTTTTCCTGCAAACGGGACAACGAATGTAAAGTATTCTTCATCTTTAACCTGCTCGCAAAACCGGTCCGTCCAATGTTGTTTCCACTCATAGGGAGATACATGAAGGACCCGCACGTGCGCACGTAGAAATTCATCATAATGCGGGCTATCATCAATAGCTCCGATATCAAGAACGACATACTCATAGGTAGCCATGATTTCGCCTAAGCGAAGATCTTCTCGAAACTTGTAATGATCAATTCCCTGATAATCAAACATTGCTTGCTTTCGGATGTATTGCTGCTCCCCTTCATAAAGAGCATGGATACGATCAAAATCCTCAGAGTAATTCGCTTCTATGAGTGCAACACTATGCCGCCCCTTTTGTAGAAACGCTGCAATTGACATTGCAGTATGAGTCGACCCTAAGTGAGGTTTCGCCCCTGCAACAGCCACGACAACTGTACCCATGACCTGAGTTCTGGCATAGATTTCTTTTGGTATAGGCATTAAATCTAGGTAATCTGTAAAGTTCGCGTCGTTTGCTCCCCTACCGGCTGAACGACCATCCGGAATATCAATATTTTTAGGAGAACGCGGAGTCCGTTCCTGTTTTTCTTTCAATCTTTGTTGATTCCACTCGTTACTGGAATCGACCACTGACTTCGCCTTATCCGAAAACTGTGATAAGAGTTGTTTGGCACGCTCAACCTTCTGCGATGATGCTGTAGAAGGTGCCTCTACTTCGGTAGGTACTAGTGTTTCAGTAGTACCTTCTACTTCAGGTTCTTCATCGAACTCGACTTCAAGTTGACCGACACCAAACTTTGCAACATTCGCAAAACGTGCATCATTTGCTAGTTGTTCAATGAACAATGAAGTAGCAATCTGTCGCTCGTTAAAAATGTCCAAAACATTACGTGCTACGAGGCTTCCAAGGAAAGGATCTCGACGCTCACGCTCACATAAGTACACAATTCGTAAATCATTGTCATAGGTAGCTCGCCACTGACCTATTAACCGAAGCATTTCTTCTTCATTGTCTTGGGCGGTAGTCGTATCACTGGGTAAATACGCATCGTGTAAAACAAGAATTGATGGGTTTTCTATTTGAATAACTTCATCCAAATACTTTCGGTGGTAAACATCATTGTCAATAACATCAAAACCTGCTGAAACAAAGTTACCCCTTAGGATTTCTGTGAAATCCGGATCTCCGACCGCCAGCAATATAGACACGTCGCTCCCCCTTAGTAAAGATGCGTACAAAACAAAAAAACCCCAATCTTTAAAAAAATAACGTCGAAGCGTTATTTTTTTAAAGATTGGGGTAGTCCCATTATATTGTATGCAATTAGTTTTAGTTGGGAACCAAGACGAAGTGTTTTCCGCACCCCGCCTTGGCTTCTTTTCTCCAAGTAAAAAACCTTGGGAAAAGGTGTTATGTTCATAATTTAGCACGGTTATGGACCGATGTCAACACCTTGAAATAGTTAGGCGGCACGATTTACTTCTTACGAAGAACTGCAACCTTTCTACGGTGTATCCCTTCTTTCGTCACCTGCGCACATGCACCTTCTAAACCCTTTTCCTCGCTGAACCATTCGTCAATAATAAACCAAATATCGAATGGGTACGTGTGTAATCGTAACTGCTCCTGAATGAAACTTGCCATACTGACTGACGACACAGATAAGGCCACTATCTGTTGTAAGGAAGTCTTTTCGAAACCATCAATAATGATCACTTGATCCCGTTCATACAAATAACGATACTCTTCCAACCGCATTCGAAAATAACCGATAAAGTTCTGGGACATCTGCGCCCGATCAATCAGCATTTGTAGTTCTCCAATACCTGTTTCAAGCCGCATGGTGGCAAAAGGCTTTTTGAATTTTGCGTTACCTCCCACATACGGGTACCATGACCAGCCACGTACATTTCCAGATTCTACCGCTAAGCAACGTATTTCATTCATCGCGACATGTCGCTGAACTGCCATAGAGTTTTGCTGCCATATATCCGGTGAGGTAAACGTGCATTCACCGTATAGGTGATTCATCAATTTGAAACCACCAATCCCTAGTGTATGAGGACCAGGGGGTCGGATCACCTCTTTACCATCTTCCTCAATAAAGGCAAGGCGGCATTTATGTCTTTCCACCAACCCGAACTTACCCAGTAGTTTAAGATGACGACTGGTAATAGAGGGAGAGAACTTTTGGGACAAGTAGCGCCGCAACTGATTTTCATTGGCACATATCGCATCTCCTACAACTTTTAAGACAGTTATATGCTCTTCATTTAAACGCCTCCGGTTCATCAATTCCAACCCGTCTTCAGTACGTGTGAGCGGTCTATAGTCGTCGGGAAGCGCAATGCTCGACTTAAAGTTAGGGTGATCCCATATGGAGATTGTGTTATCCATACGGGGGAATTGTTGAATGGCTGCAAGCAACTCATTTTGCTTTAGCATTAATCAAATAAAAAAGAGCCCAAGTCTTTTTTCGTACGCTTCCCATGCGGATATTCCAGAATCGTGACCCGTCCTCTACGATTTTTAGGATCAACTTCACCGACACGGCACGTAACCCTATCCCCAACGTCGGGCTCTTCTAGAGAACGAACTTTTCCTGCTTTAAGGACTACACCATTCTCGACTTCAACAAACAGTCCGTGAATCGGATGAACTGCATCCACACGGCCGGCTATGATTTCACCTTTTTTTAATGTATCTAGAAAAGCGAAAGGATCTGGTAGCGCTTGTTTACGTGACACTCGAACAACCTTTTGTTCTTTATCAAATAGGAGGATTTTTACTTCAACCTTCTCCCCTTGCTGTGCATCGATAGCTTCACGTTCTCGCCAAGACCACTCAGTCCGAAACATGTACGTGTCTTGCCCACTTATACGGACGTAGACGACTCCAGACTGCCGATTGTAGCCCGTGACAGTGCCTACAAACACTTCATCATCAAGTCTGTTTTGCAATTTAAGATCTTCAAGACGTTCCCAAAAACCAACACGTAGCTGTTCCGCCGCTTTATTTGCAGACAAAACCGCAATCTGATTATCCAAATCCAAATCCGTTATGATAAAGGATTCTTTATGTGTTACGAATTGATTGTACGAACGGTGGTCTCTTTCTCGAAATTCTGATGCTGGACAGTATCCTGTGACGCCGCCTGGCAATGCAATTTTTAACATCGTTTGTTCGATTGACTTCATTACGCCATCTACTTCAGTTGGAAACTTCATTGATGTGATACTACGGACCACACCTTCGACGATTTCACCATTTCTGCGTTTTGCTGATAGTTCCTCTAATGTTTCATTACTCTCCCATGATTTTATCACCATGTAGTGACACTCCCTCTCATTTTTTGTATTATTTGCTACGTATAGTACCTCCATCAATAGCTGAAGCAGAGTCCATCGTCCCAAAAGGTTTGATGCCTATCCCCTGGCGCGGTATATCGTTTGATAACAGTTGTAATTCAATATCGAATAGAAGTAGGCGGAGCCCTTGGACGTGTTTTTCTTTTGCGTCATAGAATAATTGCTCGCCCTTTTCATTTACTTCTGGTACCTCCATATTCCCTTGGCGTGTTCTCTTAGGCAGCAAGTTTGAATCAAACCAACCATCGATTACTTTAATAATTTTCCGGTAATTGTCGTGCTTAAATTCCTTCATTTCTGTTGACGAGATAGCTTTTAATTCGAGATGCATCTTCCGTACCAGCTGGGGATTCCTATACATTTCCATTAACAAATCGAATGTCACCTCTTTTTCAGGGTGATGCAATTTCAGTAAATAGATATAGGATTTCAGATGGTTCTTTTGCGCTTGTTCAAAGAAATAATCTTTAGAACCGTTCTCGCTAGTCACACCTAACAATTGTTTTATGATTTTCTCAGCAACCTGTTCAACAGGCCCTTCCATTTGCAGCTTAGATACATTGTGTAAACTAACAACCATGCTCTTCATCCTCTCCTGTTAGAATTTATTGTTTCTTTTCTCAAAATTCATTCTCTCCTGTAACCAAAAAGCGCCCGATTCTTTATTCACTACGTACTTTGATTGGATGAATTCCTCTATTGGTATGAAGCTGTGTTTGATTTGTTGTGCTGGCATTGGCCGATTTCCATTCACTAGTTTGGCTGTACTGATAAATGGTTCTAGAAATGGATTAGCGAATACTTCAGCTTCGCCCCAAAAAGAAGAAAAATATTTTGCTTCATAGGTTGACACATGCCCATATACCATGAAATTCCTCATTGTCCCGATTAAAGTAGTCAGGTAGCTTTCTCCAAACTGTTCCACAAGCTGCTCAATCGTTTGATGAAGAGTAGTGACTATCATTTTATATTTACGTGTCTGTGCCGTGAGCTCCGGGAATTCTCTATACAAATAGTCAGGGGCTTCATTCACAAGAATATGGTGGTAAGACGAAATCTCGTGAGGCTGACGGCGGAATGTCGCATGTTGTAACTTCTTCAGAATTAATTTCCCGATGACTGATGATAGTGGGCCTAGGTCACCTTTTGCGGTATTCACCAAAAGGACGCCGCCACTCTGCATATGACGCTCGAAGTCGAAGTTACTTGCCCCAAATAAGACTTCATGAATTAGCGGGTTTTCCCATAACTCCATAAGGATAGACCGGATAGCGTTTGCATCCTTATCGGAGCCAACCCTATCATTCTTTAATTTCACTGTGAACCAATCAGAAATATGTAGAGCATTAAACCAATAGTCTCTATCAACTTGTTCTTCGGAAACTTCAATATCGAGCGGCAGCAATCCCCTTAACTGCTCAAGCATGTCCTCTACCAATTGGGGATTATTATACATATTCACCAACAATTCCAACGTTACATCTATATTTGGGTCATGTAGTTTCAGCAAATATATATAGAGTTTTACATGATTGCGCCTAAGTTCTTGCTCGTAAGTACTGAGAACTTCTTTTTGAGAGTTAATTTCCAAAATGACATCTGCCATTGTATCCGCAACTTCCTGTACGGGACCATTCATTGGGTTAATGCTTGCCGTATTTGGATCAAGTGGATTGATATACGTAATCACTTCTTCAGGAATACCGTGAGCCTTCACAAGTTCAAGCGTTTTCTGGCATAGGTCGTTCGAAGGGTCAATGACGGAAATTCCACTCATATATCGCTCACCGACTATTTCCGTCTTGCTTTTTAAAAAATCTCGAAAAGAATTAATGTACAACACCATATGATGTAAATCTTGGTTAATCGTAGGTAATACGATTGCCGTTGTGTTCCCTGTCCCGATTGGACTAATAATCATGGTATTCATCATTCGGTCCGCAAGAGACATGGCCACTGGCTTCTTTGTTTTAACATCAAAACCTAATATAATATTGCCTGACTTGTCGGCCTTCTGATACATCTTAAATAGCTTTGTTAACATCAAAATCTACCTCTCTTGGTAAGATTGTTTATAAGGTGATTACTTGTAAGTGAAGATGTACTGAAACCGTCCTGACTTCTAAATAAAACCGTGTGGTCAAAACGAGACGAAAATGATTCTAAAAATGTCTCTGATTTAATATTGAACCAATAACCGAAAAGATTATGTCTTACCAATCATTGGACAACATTAATAAATGTCATATATAACTCCTCCATTCTTGTGTTTGCTACGAATTAAACAAAACAAAACACCCCTCCTAGACCAACGATACTTAATCGTCAGTGCTAAGAGGGGTGCTCCCTTTTGATTTGTTTAATTGTAGTTCTCTTGTTATGCACATTGTACAAATACTTTTCCAATTGTGCAAGCTTAATTTGGTAATGTATGGTCAGTTCGACATGTAGAACGTCTTCATTATTGACAAGACTACACGTATTCAGAATAGCAAGCATTACATGCGAGACCCGTCTTCTTCCTTGTACGGCTTTCCGATTAGCGTTGAATTGGCTATTGTAGGCGTAATCTGCTTGTTCACAACCCCCAATTTGACAGTAAATTGTCAAGACCGCCCATACATCCTCATCTCCAACATCCTTCGCTTTATGGTGATTAATATCAAAATTGAATTCAAACTGTTCCATCCTTTTTGGGTGAAATGCAATATGAATTTACACCTTTTTAGTAATCGCACTAATTTAACACAGCATTAACTCGGCATTTAAAGCTGTAGTCTTGTTACCTTGCAGGAGATAACCTTCACCCTGCGCTAAAAGGTTGAAGATGTCAAAGGTTATATTTTCAGGCAAATCAAAGTGTAAATCAATTGTTTCTTTCAATGAGTTGGGCAATCTTTGAATGTAGATGTTGGCGCAATTCTCCAACATGTGTTTTTGTCTACCAAACGATTCCTCTAAAAATTGGATAGGCGGAGATAACCTTATCGATAGATTGACAGTTCTCCCTTTTCTAAGACTTTGTTCAATGTGATACAAGAATAAATCGTCTTCATATATGAATTCTTGTATGTCATAATATAGTGCTAATTTACGTAGTGGTCTGTTGGATACTACCCCCTCTTGATACGGGTTTACCATGTTCCGCTGTTGCTGTTCATAAAAGTTTGTAGCAAGTGCCACATAAGCTCCACGGAATGTTTTGGTAATCGTTTCTACATTTATAATAGTAAGTGCAGTTTCCAATGTTGGTAGGTTTGTGTGCCCATTGAATGTTTTTTTGAGTAAAGAGGAACCACCTATGAAAAGCTTTAACACCTCTCCAATATCGCTAACTAGTAATGCATTCCTTAGTTCATTCCTCAATTCGGCACTTATGTTTGCATACTCGCCAATGGTTCGTTTACTTGGCACTAAAATTTGGCAGATAGAAACGTTATTTGTTGATAAAGTGTTGTTTAATTCAACATTGACTTGGTGTTGATATTCCAAATAAACGTTAAACAAATCACTCAGAGTTGGAATCGTATTTTGCCTTTCTTTAACGGTGGTAATCGTTTGTAGGATCATCGTTTCACAGTACGCTGTATGCTTCTGAGTCCATTTTATATCCAAGCTCCTAGAAAAACTCGCTAAAAACATTGACACATTTTTAACAGAACTTTCAAAATTAGAAACAGAATCAAACGGGTTCACTGTAAATGATGTAGCGTTTTCTATGGTGGCGCCGCCTTCGTAGAACAAAGAAAACTCTTCATAGGTAGCTGCTCGATAAGTATCTACAAATACAAGGGATGTAGCACTATCGACTTCTTCATTAATTAATTTTTGTAAGAAATGGGTCTTATCGGTATCACCTATCACAGCAATGTTTGGATTTACGTGTTTATGACTGAATAAATCGAATTTAAATGGTTCTGCTGACAATTCACCTTCGTCTGCACCTATCAGTTCATCCTGTGAATCATGTTGTAAATCATTTTCAAACCTTTTTTTCTTAAAGTAATCTAACATGAACAACCACTTCCCTCTCTTTGTCTTTTATTACTGAAAGTACATCAGGTCTGCCCTTGCATTTTTTTCGCTAAATAAACAAAACCAAATATTAATAACAAATTCATCAGCCCTATTGGGCCAGTTATTGAGACTGGCACTACAAACGGATTAAACAAATACCCTGATTCCCAAAATAAATATATGATAGACAAATCATACACAAGGAGAATTATAAGTACCTGAATTGCAAACAATTTTTTAAGTCCAACGTTTTCAATTACTTGTTTCATAGGAGGTATTCTTCCTTTTCCTATTATCATTCAGAGTCATGCTCAACGCTTACGCCTAATTTCTTTATGAAGTCTTCATTATCCTGACTCAACTGACTTTCCGTGTAACCAGAACGATTCGACATTATTTGTTCTTGCGCTGAATGTATTGAATTGCTTTGGGTACTATCATTCCGAGGCGGCTTATCTTCATCATCATCTTCAGTCCATTCAGAAATAATGTCCGAAAGCCCCAATGATGTAGATGCTACACTAACTGGGACTGATATAGGTGTTACAGGTAAGGGCTGCGTAACTTTAACAATTTCTTCTTCCAATTGAGTTGATGCAGCTGCCGTTTTTTCTTTAAAAGGCGGCGCAAGGATTAACATATCCTCCAGTTCGACTGGATGAGGTCTAGGTGTTCTAGCCGAAACGTCCTTGTAATCAACTTCATCACGGGGCTTGGGTTCAACAGTAGCCCGGACTGCTTGTTCAATCATTTCCTGATTCAACTTTGCTGCATGTTTCCTCTCCTCGATAAAGAGTTCCTCATTCTGTTTCTCTGCTTCCTCGACACTTATAATATTGTGATTGATCACTTCAGCAGGTTTTATCCCGTACTGGCGCCGCTCTCTTAACCAAACCTCAACCGCCTCGTCTTCCGCTACAATCTTCGCAACTTTAAAATCTTCCTTTGGAACAAAGTTTGCAGCAATTTGAACAACTGGCATCGGCTTATTGTTAATAACAATCTTCACAGCACATTGGAATGCATCTTGGAACATGATGTCTCCGCCCGACATTGATTGTTCACGTACCTTCGAATAGGACGAACCGGAACGTGACATAGGGTCTTCTTGAAGTGGCGAAACTGACATTTCACTTTGTCCCTCTTCATATACGGTTTTCTCACCGAACATATCGGAGAAATATTTCGCATCAAAAGCCGGCACGTCCCCATACACCATACGATTACGCATTGTACCAATCAAAGTAGTCATATAGTGCTCACCAAACTGATCCGCTAGCTGTGCAATCGTTTGTTGGAGAGTTGTTACTGTTACTTTATATTTACGTGACTGTGCAGGAAATTCACGAAATGCGTTATACAAGTAGTCCGGCGCTTCATCAATCAAGATATGGTGAAATGTTGACACGTTTGGTAAGCGGCGGAAGGTTGCATTCTGTAGATTCATGAGCACAATCTTGCCTAGCACCCTTGCAAGGTTCACAAGTTCCCCTTTTGCTGTATTTACAAGCAAGACGCCGCCTATTTCCATATGGCGGTCAAAGTCAAAGTCACTCTTACCAAACAATACACGGCGAATCAACGGGTTGGCCCCGATGTCATTTAAAATATTGCGAAGCCCTTGTACGTGCTCCTCTTTAGCATCAAAGAACACTTGCTGACCATCATCGTTTAGTTCAGGAATCATCATATTTCCAGAACGGATTGTCTTAGGTAACAAGTTCAAATCGAACCATTCATCAATGCCCTGTACAATCTTCCAGTAGTTCCGCTCGTCACGGTCTTCAAATTCCTCATAGTAATCAGGAAACGTCTTTTTTAATTGTAGGTGCATACTTCGAACTAATTGAGGATTGTTATACATGTCTAGCAATGTATCAAACGTTACTTCTTTTTCAGTATCATGCAACTTCGATAAATAGATGTAATGCTTCAAGTGATTACGTTGAGCTTGTTCGAAGAAAAAGTTGCCGCCATCCTTTGAATCATTCAGTCCTGCAATAACTTGTGCAAGAACCTCCGCCACTTTATCTACTGGTCCACGCATTGGGTTAATGCTTGGTGTTTTTGGATCAAGTGGATTGATATACGTTATCGCATCTTCCGGGATACCGTGAGCCCTCACAAGTTCAAGTGTTTTCTGGCATAGATCGTTCGAAGGGTCAATGACGGAAATTCCACTCATATAACGGCCTCCGACATCTTCAGTCTTAAAGTCCTCGCGTTCATATAAGCCCGGATAAGCATTAATGTATGACACCATATGATGTAAATCTTGGTTAATCATCGGTAATCCAAGTGCTGCAGTTTTCCCTGTCCCTATGGAACCAACAATCATGGTATTCAGTGTACGGTCACGTCCTGGCATAGTAACCATTTCTTTTGTAGAGGTATTTTGACCGAGTTGAATATCAGGCCATCTCTCTTTTTGCTCCAGCTTAGAAAACTTCTGAAGCCACTGTCCATTCCACGTATATTCAAAGAAAGGATCATTCAGTTCTTTATCATGTCGAGCGTACTTCGTTAAGATAAACAACGAAATAAAGAACATAATAAATACCGGAAGCATAGTTAACATCAAGAAAAAGCCATGGGTATGTTCAAACACGATTGACTCAAAAAAACCATTCGTTTCAATTACCTGTGATAGTCGCTCTTTAAAATAGGGAATGAACCGCTTTCGTGATTGCGCCATGCCATATGCAGCAAGACTTCCCCAGAATGTCATAACTGCCAAGAAAAAGACGGTAACTCGCATTACCTTTGATTGATAGAAAGTTACCCGAGTACTTAGTAGCCAAGCGAAGCTTGCAAACACACTAAACAGCAGGACTATGAATAGAGGAATTGACTGTCCACCCCGAAATAGAGACTGTGCGTAGGTTATCCAATCATCTCGATATTCGCTTACGACGATAGATGCAACCTTTGACCAACTCCAGGCGAATAGATACGTTGTGATCAGGATTAGGAATGTACTCAACAAGAGCGGTGCTTTCTGTTTCCATACCGCTTGTTCATTCATTGAACCGCCTCCATTCCTTTTTAAATGGGGATATTACATGCATAATTTCTGGGGCGGCAGCCTTCTGCCCTTCACTCATAGCTTTCACCCAACTATCGGAGTCAGTTTGCCACATCTCACAAGGTAATTGTTGTCCATAAACATCCTCCTTCATATTTATCATCTCGTCATAGCAAACTAAGAGACGGCCATAATTCGGACGTTCTACTTCGTTTAGTTTGGACAATCTCGCACCATTCGTTCTGATAAGTTGATAGGTTATTACGGAACCTTCTTCTCCGTAAATAACTAAAAACAACCGCTCCCTTTCCCGCCCTTTTGGTTTCACAGAAACCACCAAATCGCAATCCATGATAGGATCTCTTCTTGGCAAGTAAACCTGTTCTTTCTCTATGGACTCCAACACGTAGTCTTTTCCCATTACGTATCGAGCCTTTCGCATCCAATCCTCTGCATACTGGAATCGATCCACGGAAGAAAACGGTTGTGACCCAATTAAAATACGCTCAATGAGGTTAGCAGTTTGCTTGGCGCTTACAGCGTAAAACTGTAAATCTAAAGGTTTTTCTTCGCTATCCATTATCTGAGTTTTTTCATCCAAATAACTTACCCATTCATTGAAAGGCGGAGCCAATTGTTTTATGGATGAAACACGTTTATCTCTATTTTTCGAAAAGCGATTAAAGATTGTTCCATCTACGACTGAGAAAACTACAACTACTTTCTTACCAGCTTCGATAAACCGCCGAGCGTGCTTAATATACGATTTATACTTGTGTTTAATCATGTGTTGGCGCTGTGAGCCTGTATCTACTTCCACACATACTATTGTATCGCCACATGTGAATACCCAATCTGGAACAACATTTTCTTCAATCTTATCTATTTGTGACCTAGAATGACCGAAATCCTTATGAGCACTCCCCCTTGTCTGTGTGAATTCAGAAATCGTGTCGTTAGTGTATAGAGAGATATAAATCTGATTTGCGATGTGAGACATAGCTTCAGTATGTTCGGAAGGTATAGCAAACTTCCTAGAACTATCTACGACTCGCTCTTTATCGCTCGCATCCAATATCTTCAACTCTACAAGTACATCCACCCCTCTTGTCCCCAAACGGTAATGATAAAGAAAATAGGAACCCCTCAACTTAACTCTGCTTTGTACTAAGACGCCTGCAGCCGTTAATTTACCAAGACGATTGGTTATTCCATTAACATTTCTCGATTCATTCATCGAGTACTGGGCAAGTGCTTGGTAGAATTCATGAATGGTCGTTGCACGCATGGACTGATGAATCAACAACTGTTTTAAAAGTAGAATGTCTTCATCGAATAGAAAAACACCCCGATTACCCATCTTGTCTTTTCTTAACCGAAGTACGACACTTTTATTGCTCATATCTGATGATCCTTTCCAACAAAAAAATACCCTGGTCAAAAACGAAAACAGTATAGGACTGTTCTCGCTCACGACCAGGGTACTCCTGTTTGCTATTTAATTAATTTCGAACTCAGTATAACAGGTATGACATGCCCTTGCTATAAATATCGAAATATAAACCTGTAAAAACTCAGAAAATCAGGAATTAGATAAGCCGAAAACAAGAAATAGCTATTGTATTTGGGGGAGTCCGGGGAAATCAATTTTATAGTTATCAAAAGGGTAATTACTCACGCTTAATTTAAAACCATAAAACACTGGTTTAACAAGAGTTATAGTAATGTGGTATGCAAGATACTATAACCACACACTACTAAAACAAGTTAATCAAGTAGTGTGTGGTTATAATGCTTTTTAGTAATGTGTGGATTAACAGTAATGATTTTTAAGGAATATCTATCGAATAAACTAAAATAATTAAGGGAGAACACTAATTGATTAAGACTTTTGCAATTTTATTTCCTCATATTAGAGCACTGCAAAATACAAGATAAGTACTGTTTGTTATATAGAAAAATTTAGGTACTCTAGTCAATATTGAAAAAGCATGGGCGGTGCATTTCAATACTTCAATAATTAAAAAGTGAAAGTAGTCTTGGATTTACAAATTGGTTAACCAATACTCTGTTATTATTTCTGAATATAAAAGCAAGTCCATATATTAAAATTGAAAAATAACCTTCTTATAAATCATAGTGTCTAAAATAAAGGACTATAACATTATTATATTTTTAAGATCAATAGAAAAGTAATGATACCAACGTATTTTCATAGTGTCTATAAGAATAATGTATTTCAAAAATGCTATATAAATAGTGAAAAGTAATGATAAACTTAGTATTCAAGTCAATATTAAAACAAAACCAACTATGAAAAAGAGAATATAAAGCTAAATAAAATACATAGTGTCTATAAGTAGATACCACTAACAAATACAAACATATCAACGCTTTACGGCATTATTCAGAAACAAATTTAATGCTTGATTAAAAGCTTTTTCTTTGATATAGTATCTAATAACAGACACCTCGTGAAGAGGTAGTTTCTTGAATAGGAGGTTAATACGTGGATGAGAAGTTAAACGAAGAATTTCAACATATTAAATTTTCACCAGAGGTTGTCCAAATGTTTGAAGCTATACTTAAAAGAGATGATGTTCACCGACAGATATTAAAGTTCATTGCAAGAAAACGACAAGAAAAGGAAAACGTATCTATATTACAACTGATAGAAAATATCAAAACGAATCGTCGAGTAAAAATTCTAAATAAAAAAGGATTCCACTACGAACAACAAGAAACACTGATTGATCGAAAATCCGCAGAACGAATCGTAGACAAACTAGCAAGTATGTCATTAATTCACTATAAGTACATGACACCATATAAACTTTTGTATCTCACACACAGAGGTTTACAGCTGCTACAAGTATTAGAACAAAACCAACAAATATTAGAGGAAGAGGGAGAATAATATATGGCTAAATCTTTCATTACTAATAAGCCCGCAATAAATATGACAATGGTAGGCTTTGGACAAGCCGGTTCTAGAATGGCAGATGAATTTGCTGCATACAAAAACATAGAGGGCCAACCTACTTATAATTGCCTAGCTCTTAACTCAAACAATGGTGATCTAGAAGGACTTAAGAACATTCCTGAAATAAACAGGGTATCATTAAATCTTGGCGGACTTGGGAAAAACCCAGAGATGGCTATGGAAATTTTAGAAGAAAACAAAGATGCAAAGGAAAAACTAAAGACTTTCATTCGAGATAAAGTCCGGCCTTCTGATGATCTTGTCCTCTTTTTTGCCGGTCTTGGCGGTGGTACAGGAACAGCAACGATTGTAAAAGCAATTGAAGAATTTTATGATTTTGTGAATAAACCTCTACTAGTTAAAGAATTAGAAAAAATTAGAATAGAAGAGTCTCCAGAAGAACTTAAAAATAATCAACAAAAATACCTCAATAAAGCTCTAAAAAGAGCCCAATCTAAATTTGTTAAAATTGGCGTTGTTGTTACTTTACCTCTCCGTAATGATGGACCAGATGTATTACGCCAGGTCAATGAGTTCGCGAAAAAAATATGGAAACTTGCCAATAATCCTGCCAAGGGTATTGCATTCGTAACATTCGCAGATAACCAGCACTTCTATGATGAATTCAACAAAATACCCGTGAATAATAGAAACGGTATAAATAACTATCGTGACTATGGTAATAAACAAATTTCAGAAATATTTCACGAGTTAAATACCGCAACTACTTCAGGCGGTGCTTCTGTCATACTCGATGCTCAGGACTTTCGAAGAGCGATTACGGAGCACACAGGAAGTCTAGTACTCTCGAAAATAGAAATGCCAATCAAAGATGTGAGAAGTGACGATGCTATTGTAGATTTAGTCAAGAAGTCTTTCAAACAAAATAATCTACATACCCCTTTAAAGCTCGTCCAACAAGTTAAGGAAAAGAAAACTACAAAAAAAGTACATCATGTCGGCATTTTATCGGTATTAGATGGTAATAATGATTTTGGAGGGGGTGCATTTTTGGATGACGCTATTTCCTACTTACATAAAGAGATACCAATGAGTGGTACGGTCTTTAGTGGCTATGTAAATACAAAAAATGATTTTAATGCAACCGCGTATACATTTTATAAGGTAGACGGTCTTCCAGAACGCCTTGAGAAAGGATTAGTCGAAGAATATAAAGAATTCATGGAAAGAAGTAATAATTACGAGTTTGAAAAAACGGAAATACAATCAATAGATTCTAAAGATGATAATGAGATTAAACTAGACTTTAACGATCTTGGTTTAGATAATATTTTTGGGGATATTTCAGGTCCAGAAGATATAAAGGAAGCTGAGGAAAATACGGCGCCTTCCGTAGATGAATTATTGGCAAGTATGAATTTTTCAAACAACGATTAAATTATATTTTTCTATATTAGTAAGGGTCCTTTCATTAATTGGGCCCTTTCAATTTAAAAATTAATATATGAAGTTCCATAGACCTCGTAATAGTAATTATGTATTTATTTGAGCGTAGAAAGTTCGAATCACTAAAAAATATTCTAAATAATTCAGCATAATTAAGAACTAATATAAAAAAAATTCAAATCACTCCGCATAATCAGCAATAATATAATTAACTATTGTAACGACTACGTTTCTAAAGTGAAGTTTTATAAAAATAAATTTACCTTTAAAACTCCTTAAGATAAAATAATTCTTAATTATTTTAGTTTATGCTGAAATATTTCAACACTACTATTTTATATTTCTCGAATGGAACTTATTATAGTAGTTATATATTAATTTTCACGTATAACTTCGTAAGATATTCCAACGAATCTTGTTCACTATGAATAATTCAGCATAATTAAGAATTATTTGTGAAAGAGATTCAAATCACTTCGCATAAACCAAAATAGTCTCTATAAACCTTGGAGTATTTGAATCTCTGAACCAATATATTATAGAAATAATTAACCCTTCATCTCTCAATAAACCAAAATAATTTAGAATAATTTTGGTTTATGCTGAATAATTTCAACTGTAACTGTATTAAAATATGACATAGTCTTTAAATTCACTTTAATTAAATCTAAATAGAAGAATTCACAACTCAAAAAAGAATCGTTTAACATTACTGGAATTATTCAGCATAATTCTAAATAATTTATATTTATTCCGGTTTATTTAAACTACCATTTCAAATCACTTCAAATATTTCTCAATAAAACAAGTCGTGACTCTTGTCAGAACTACTTCTAAAACCTTATAGTATAGACTATAGAAGGGATGTGAGGATATGAATCTTCAGAGTATAATAAATGAATACAAAGCTAGGTTTAAAATGGATCCTTTACTAAATAGAATTCGTAATGAAGGGTTAGAAGATAAATTGTTTGCAAATGAAGATTACTATTCAAAGATCTCTTTTTCGGATAGTTACTCAACTACTCAGGCTGTAGAACACTTATCTATTGAAGGTAATCAAACAATTATAAATTACGTTACACGAAACGATTTAAAAAAATACTTAGCAGTGTCTAAAAGAGGCCGTTTTTATAGATACGATTGGATTTCATTATTTAAGTTTAAAATGATCTTCCTATTAAATGAAAATGATTTCACGCCCATGGATATCGCCGAAATTATTGGGACAAGAGTAGAAACTTCTATTGAAGAATCCAGTGATTATAAAGAATCCGAGTTTAAGAAGGCTGGAGCGAGTCAACAAGATGCTGGTACAAGTATGGAAAACTTACTACACACATTGTCAACATTTGAAACATATAAAGAACAGCAAGCTTTGTTAGTTTCCAAACGTGATAATTATACAATTGACTTGAAATTACGAGAGGAACGAATTTGGAGTATTCAAGGACGCTTAGATGACATGCAGGGTTATCTTTCATTCATGCAAGTATCTAACACGGTAAAAGAAGATTCGTCTCCAGGTGGGCTACTGGGTTGGTTGTTTAAATCAAAAGATCCCAATTATGAATTAAAACAAGAAAAATTGAAGATTGAACTTAACGCTTTCGAAGAAAAGAAGAAGAAATTACATGAAGCAATTGAAACTGCTAAAGATGAAAAAAACACGATTTTATTAAATATACGCGACATCAGTGATGAACTTGACAAATTAAAACAAACAGCAGCAACCCTTAGTAATTTAAGTAATAGTTCGTTAATAAGCACTGAGAAGGGGGTAAAAGAATATGGTCTTTCAACAAAAATCATTGACACTAACTAAATTCTCATTTGTTGGTATGTTAATTTGTCTTATTGGATTCGTCATAATTCAATTTATAAAGTGAATGGTTTAAATAAAGAAATATAAAAACCCGCAGCTAGAAGAGCTGCGGGTTTTTATGACCACTCACCACAGGATATGCATCAGATAGACTTCAGCAACCTTTGATAAGATTTTATATGATTGTATAAATATATTACCACGAGACAAATCAATATGCAAATCTATTTTGCCTATAAAAAAAGAGTTTGCGAAACATGCGTTTATTTGCTAACATAATATTGACCATTCCCACGAACGAAGATCGTCGTATGCCTATCCTTGTATTTTTTACACGGATTGTCATACGAGGGTTGTCGTTTATTCAAGCATTTTTTCTGCGCTTGGATATAAGGATATAAACAATAGCATTCTGGAACCTTTTTTCTATTCTACTTTTTATAAATAGAAAAAAGAACTTGTTTACCAGACAAGTTCCATGGGACAATCCTAGTTTTAAGTTTTTAATAGTTTTTGTTATTACTAGATGTGATTTACCACAATCACAGTTTACCGATCCTCTGCTTGCTACCAACAATTAGAGGATAATTAAGAGCTAGGCACTTTAACTAAATAAGCTTCAAAATAAACTTGGCATCTTTTTTGAAAATATGATGCACAGGTCGTCTTTATTATTGCCTAAAATAGTGGTGTGTGGATATATCTATAATAGCAAACCATAAGCCCTTATGCAATACATAATTGACGGTATTTACAGTTCAATAAATTATTCAATTTATAGGTTTCTATTTGCTTGATTGCTCGCTCTTGAATTTTATAATGATACCCCATTGTAAATAATTACAATGGGGTATCTAATCATAAAAAATAAGACCGCACTCAAAATGCATTTATACCTAGTTCAGTTTTTGAATAATTAACATAAAAGCTGTCATAGTATGGAGGAATGAAAATGGTTGCTGCAACAATAGATAAAGAAACTAATCATAACAATAGCTTGCGGTTAGCTAAGCCTGATCGTAAATTAGTCTATCAGTTTGGAAAGGGTGAACTCGATATTTCCCGTTCCACAATGGACTTTTTAATGTATCTTAGTCCTTTTGTAGATTTAGACGGGAGAATTGTAATCCCTTTAGAACAAGCCCGTTACGATCTTAAAATGCAATCTATTACATATTCTCGTGTGATACGCGAAGCTAGATATCATCAACTAATTATCCGAAAGGGTAATAAATACTATTCCCGTTTCCATATCCACACTGACGGTTCAGATAATTGTTTTAATTATATCAAACTCATAAATGCTTATACATCTCCTACTGTACTTAACTACTCCCTGCGATACAAACGTCTATTCTATTACTTTATAAGTGTTACGAGAATGGGGTCTTGGCAACGTTTTCATATAGAAAACCTTTATAGTAATAAGGTTCGTAAAGACGGAGTCGGAGTTGATTACTTTGAATCTTTTAAAGAAGTTTCAATGGCCCTACTACAACTTGTACGAGATGGGCTTATCGAAATTAAATTACCAGATTTAATAAGTATGCAAAGTGGCTTTGCAAGTTCCGAACATAAAGATCGAGTAGTTCTACTTAAAGCAGATTCTCCTTTTTTAGAGGAAAAGTTTTATTCATTTTTTGGGTTTTCAAAAGGTGAAAAGAAAATACGGACTAGTCTTAATAAAAGTAAAAATCATGTTATCCAGGTGAAAATAGCTTCTGCAACGGTGAAAGACGAGTTAAAACTTGCTGCTTCTGAACAAGAATTCATACAATTTGCTGAAAGTTATTCAATTGCATGGAACGAACTGAATAAAGAAACACCAAGTCATTTAATAAGTTATAAAAATGACTTATTCAAGGTCGCTGGAGAGATAGGACTAACAATTTATCGAAAGTCTATTCAAGCCTATTTAAAAGAGCATTCTGATAGCCTATTACATTACGATGAAATAGGTAAACTTGCAAACTACTTTATGGACTTTTATTTATTAAAAGAAATTAGGAATATTTTAACTGGTGCAGCATATCATCAGAAACAAATGAATGGGTTACTAAAAAATGATACTGAATTGATTGTTTGCCATGATTATCGCATAGATTTTAATACTATCGGAGCGTTATTAGTGTTTTATCAAAACAGGGGTTCGATGAATCATAAAGTATTATTGGATGGAAGTCTAATGCAACATAATATTGATTATAAGCAACTCACTTTCAATCATTCTGATTGGATAATCCTTAAAAATACAGTTGAAAATGAATACGAAACACGACGTGCCTTATTCCTGGAAGCAGATTCGAAACAACTACCGCTATACAGAAGTCCTTCTGCATGGCGTCAGTTCATGATTGATTGTGCCGAGCAGGGGCTGTTTGTAAAAAAACAAGCTTTTGATAATCTCCTCAAAAATAAACAAGCTGAATTGCAGGGCCTAAATCAACGTCCTGTTAAGCGTGTTCCATTTTATAATTGGTTAACGGAACGAGATTAATTACATCATTAACACTAAACAAACTTATAAATAATTTAAGCTACAACTTTTTTAAAATAAAAAGTTGTAGCTTATTTGGCGTTTCTTACTATTTACTAAAAAAGATTTATCATCTTGGATTATTCTTTTTACAAGGACCCGAATTGATATTACATGTAAATTACAAATAAAACCCATATTAAATCTACTATAGATAAAATATAAATATTTAAAAAATAAATTTTAGGTTAATAGAATATCTTATAATCTATATAAAATTAATCAGTAAACCCAAAATATCCCAAATAGTGATTAAAACTAGACAGAGAGCGGTATGTCGTCACCTGAATTAATATATTTTATGTTGCTTATTTGGTTTGTTATTTAGTTTGGAATTTCGTATTAAATATAATTTTTAATAAACAGGCTGCATTCAATAATTTGTATAAGCTAATTAATCTTGTGGTAAGCTTAATGCATAGGGAAGGAGTGAAATGTAGGTGCTTGAGGGATATGAAAAGTTTCGTTTATCCAATAAAATCAGTCCAAATACAGTAATTCATGAAACTAGAATGCTTCATAGCATGTTAGTTTTCATAAACCAAAAATATAATAAGAATCTAGAACCTCACGAAATCCGACCTATTGATATAAGAGAATATCTAGATCATGAACGTTCAACGGGTATCAAGGACTCCACAGTAAATCGAAAATTGGTCTTCATACGTCAATGGTTTGACTATATGTGGCAAATAGGAAAAATACAACTTGATTTCATGCCTAAGTTTAAATACGCCGAGAAGCTAGATCTGGCACCATCTCCTATAAATATTAATTACCAATATCTTTTACAAATCAAATCCCAGTTGTTAAAAGATCAACAACTAAATCTTATAGCCAAGCAATTATTTATTTTTTATATGAGAGGTCTACGTGTACGCGATATTATTCAAATCTCTATTAATAACTTTACTGACGACGGAGATAAACTAACTTTAAAAGTTGAAAAACAGTCTGGAATTATAGTTGAATTTGATTTTATAGATGCAGATGAAATTGCCGTTCTCTTAGCTGGTATTGAAAGGGCTATATTTCGCAACGTTTCTTTTCTATTTTCCTCGAAAGTTAAAGGTGAATATGGTATATTTCAATTAGGGTCCATCAAAAGCTATTTAAAATCATTATCAGAGTATATAGGCTTGCCTTTTCGCTCTGAAGAAGTACGATTTGCATATGTCCATTATTTATACAATGTTAAGAATCTAAAGATTGAAGATTTACAAGATGAACTTGGAACATCTATCGGAACAACAACTAGAATATTGAAAGAATCTCTTGAACGGCTTGGTCAAGTCGACTATAATGTGAAAAGAACAGATAATCGAGTGGTTAATTAAATAATATAACGGGAGCACCCCGCAGATATTAGTGAAGATTTTTATCTTCGCTTTCTGTGAGGTGCTTTTTTTCCTATAAATATTGCGAATGGAGGTTAAAGATTGTCAAAAATGTTTAATAATAACTCACAACCCGAAAGGCGTTCAATAAAACCACTTGAAGATTTAATTGTTGCAATATTTTTTGCTCAAAGTGAAATTATAAAAACACCGAATGGTAGAGAACTCAAGTTCAATTTAGCTAAACGAAAACATGAACTTTTTAATAGTTATATTCAAAGAAACGGCTTAGTAAATCACATCAAATTTAATCCAGAAAAATTGGAAGGTCGTATAAAACAATCGATATTGTTAGAAAAAATGCTTCGGGATTGGACTATAGATGGAGAAGTACATGCCGTTGACCCAAGGTATGTAAAAACAAGCATGTTTTTATTATGGATATGTTTATTTGCACGCAAAACAAAAGCAAGTGTGGCCATAGACACGAATCTGCCAGAATTGACACGTGAGGATATTCCATATCATTTCAGTAATTATTTCGATACAAAAATGTATTCGAAAGGTTCATCGTTTTATATCAAACCTTTCCATTCTGTTGTAACTCGCTCTATCCAAACTCAAATACTAGCAATTGAAAACGTAGAACTTAATTACTTATTGCCAGAAAATGAAGAACTAAGTTTTAAAAAGAAAATGGCTGAGTGGGAGGAATGTAATACAAATGGCTATTAATCAAAAAAAGAAAGCTTTATTACTATTTGGACTTACAGCCGCAATGGTTACTACCTCAGCTTGTATGCCATCGAAAATTCAGGAGAAAATAGAAGAAACTGAAAAGATTAACGTTATAACTAAAGAAGAATCTTCTGAACTGATATTACCTGAAAATACTGTTCCAGAAGATATAAAGATATCCGAAGAAGAAAAAGAGGTTTTGGATAAATTAGAGAAAATAACTCCCGAAAAGGCGTTGGCAGAAAATAACCTTGAAATAAGAAGTGAACTAAATATTCAGCTACCAAAAAAGCGTTCAATATATAAAGATGAGAATGAGTTTAGCCAATTTATCAGTAATCTATTTTTCAAATACCATACAAAGCAAATCGTAGCAGCGGACTTTTATAAAGAAATATCACCTCATTTCGATGAAAAATTTAAAAGTTTGTTACCAGAATCGGAAAAAGAACAGTTACGTACTTTTGAAATTCTTCAAGAACAATTTTTAATTCATTTACCATCTCCAATTATTAATTATAAAATCACGAATATTGAGATAGACGCTCGTACAAAAGAGGGTACTTTTTATAGAGTCTATGAGTTGCAAAATAAGACTAAAATATATTATATGACCTTTGTAAAGCCCTCAGCTGAAGGTCAATGGCTCCTACTAGACGACAAGCCAGCACCGCCTTACAAGATTCAAGATGCACAGGAAAAACTTGATAATGTAAAATGAAAAGAGGAATAAACGATGACAGAGGGATTAGACATAATACATGAAGAAGTATGGCAAAAGTTAAAAAAGCAAATTAAAACCGACGAAAAATTCAAGTCTGAATTGCAATATCTATATTTCTATTATGAGCGGAAATTGATGGGGTTCGCAAAGACCGAAAGTGCATTACTCTTAATAAGGGAAGGATTAGAAGACGTAGTATTTAGTCAATACTTTCAAGGCCATTATGTAATGAAAAATCTCTTAGTTGATAAAGAGACTATACTGGAAGAGAAAGTATGGAAAATGGGAAGCGGGTTCGCAAGAAATGAAGTGCCAAAATTTATAAAAGCTGCATTTAGTAATGAAGAATTCGACTGGACATATACAGAAGTAGGCCATCATTTTGGTATCGACTTGTTACAAATAATGGATCCTGCATTTGATCTCTTTAGACAGATAAGAATTGACATTGCAAACTACGGGGCTTATAAAGCATTTGTAGAAGATGAACGTTATATAGGTGACGTTCAAGAAGAGCCGACAGAGGCTTTGTTAGGAAATATATTTGATTTAGACTTTCTTTCTCCCCAGGTTTATATGCAAGCTCAATTCATTACTGAGCAACATGAATTACGTGACCTTTTTATGTGGTCTGCGATTCAAAATGACTTAATGGTTGGTTCAGTTCATCTATCAATAATGCCGATTGAAGATCAAACGCTTTATGTATTGGAAATTCAACTTGCTAATGTAATAACCAATGATGAAAAATTGGAAATTGCTAATCAACTGATTATGAAGTTGCCAAAAGAAATACAGGGGGTATTGCAAACGCGTCTATATCATGTGGAAAATATAGAAGCACTCGTACAATCGGAAAATGCATCATAAATAGAAGAAGAGCCTACTAGGTAGGCTCTTCTTCTATTTGTATGGGTGTACTTCGTATATACCCTTTCTTTGCGTGAAAGAAGGTGACATGAGTAGATATTGTTTGCTCTTCGACAATTTGTGACAAAATGCTCGCAATGGATAACGCCGCAAACTTGTTTACTATCAATCTTTGCGGTTCACTTGCGGAAAGCTCTGTACACGACAACTCACTTGGACGAATCGTATCATTGTCCGCTAATATGTCGGGGAACATTTCTGCAACCGGTGCTTGTTTAAACTTATTCAGCTTAACACCAGTCACTACTTGACCACTCCAACCACTATCATTAAAGGCTTTCAATTCATCCTCTGTCCATTCCGTTTTGGGGCGTTGTAGCCAGTCAGCGGGGACTGTTGTTGCCTCATTTCCAGCGTCCAGGTATATACATGGTTTTGTAAGTTCGAAAAACTCATGTAAAATTTTTCGAGTAAAATGATTGTCAACTGCACCAATTATGATCGGTAAAAAAATGACCTGACCTTGTACAGTCTGTGGAAGCTTTAAATATTCAGTGGAGAATAGACGTCTCAATTGCTCAACGGATTCAATAAATGAATCACTGTATGAAGCAATATCAATGTCGTAAGCAACTGAATAGCGACTTGCTAATACATCTGCTTTTTTTAATCCCACTTCATCTTCCAAGAACAATTGGTTTCCTAAATTCTTCGTTTCTATAATATCTGGATCAACTATCATATATGATGCTGCAGTTTTTGTAATACCTAACATCTGAGCAATATGCTGTACAAGATAGCCACCTGTGCCGCCTGTACCAATTTGCACGATATAAGGATAGATATAATTATGAGAATTATTTGTTTTACCTAATTCGATTATGTTTATGCTCATTTACTGTTCACCTCAATTGATTCGATTTCAAATGAGGGGAGTGTTTGAAATGGGCATTCAAATAAACTTATTACATCTTTACGAATATGGCCAACATCTTCACTTACGAACTGTCTTAAAAAGACTTCCGGAAGGTAATGATGTATATAGCCAACTATTGCGTAATGCATGCCAGGGACCCTTTCGGATTCATCGTCTTGCGGTGAAGGAAGGGGGCGCATAGAATGGTGTGAATGGATTTCAAGCACCTTAATAGCATCCTGTACACGTTCTACAATTGATAGAGATTCCTCTGTTACTTCTGCCCATAAACGATGTACCGATTGTTTAGGGATATCTAGGAAGTACTCATGCTTTTGTATGCAATAATAAATATCCCCATGTACTTCCAAGCTTAATTCACCGTATATCTTTGAAAGTGAAATAAATTCTTGAAGTATTGAAAAGGGTATTTTAGATAGAAAAGGAGAAGTGCTGTCTGATGACAACACGTTCTCACAATTCCCTTTCTTTTTAGCCTTCATCGTGGGAATGATGATGTTCTTATCTTTCAAGAATATAATCTCAGTGTGAGCTTTTACTAACTCTGGGAATTCTTTTTCCATTCGTTTACGAAGCATTTCCGGTTCTAATGGTATGCGTTCAGTTTCGTCATTTTTCTTAACCAAGAAACCTTCAGCAAGTTCTTCTGACGTGAGAAAAGAAGTAATCTCGAAAGTTTCACCATAATACCTAATAATAGTATCTTCGTTCGGTGTAAAGGTTTCTACATCTTTTTTATTAACGGTCTCTCTTGGAGTTGTGACTGAAGTCTTCTTACGAATTTCTGCCGCCTTCGCTTCGTATTCTTCTTTATCCGCTCTTGCTTTGGCAGCACGTTCAGCTTCTTCTTGTTTTTTCTTTTCCGCATGATCATCAATCAATCCAAATACCTTGAAGATATCCGTTTGTTCAAAATTGTTGTTTTTAGTCATAGTAATTTCCTCCAATGTCTTGCCTCCCAAATGGTGAGGACTTATAGACTTTTTATTGTTCAAATAGATCGCCGAAAGTTTTATTCAATGGCATAAGCCATTCATCATCGAAAGGCTTATCCTGAATAACCTCGATTAACTTTTTAAATCTTGGTATTCCAATTGTTGTCCGTACTCCATGATCTTCATTAAAAGGAGCACCTACAAACCAACGGAACATCCTTTCTAACTCAACTAGTTGTGCAATTGTTAATCGCTGATTACTTCCCCAACAAACAATCCCATTCGACTTCCCTACGTTTGGATAGGGGAAGATGTACAAGGAAGTTTGGTCAGTAATAGGATTCGCATCGTTCAACACGGCATAAATCCTTGTCTCTACGATTTTCGATTCAGTGGCCCCAACAGATGTTGAAAGCACGAATTGTAGAACCATACGAGGGAAACCAATATTATAGAATGTGTCCTCACTGTCGCCATAACGGATATCCCACTGTTTCTGTGGAATTTCCATAGTGATGCGCTGCCTTGTTTCAGTTTCATTAACTGAATATCGAATCGTTCCAAAAGGCAAAACTGGCGAACTCTTTTCATTTAAACGAAAACCATCAGCATCATATTCGTTATCTGGTTGACACTTTATCGCATCAAGAAAATCTTCCATCGAGTAATAATATGGACCTTTCTTTGCGCCGCTCGAATAAATTTGATAGCCAGTAATTGGTAATGCTAGATTAACTGGGGTATCCGATATCTCAAATTGCCATTTCATTTAATTTTGCCTCCCTATTTAACATTGATTTTCGACTACACAATAAATCATACATAGTCTCTGTCCAGTCGATTTCACCATAATCGGAATCAAATAATATAACAACGCCATCATTAATCTGAAATGCTAGACCGCTTTCTCCTGTCTTATAAGACATACCAATATCACCAGTAATCGGCTCTGTTAATAGCGGGTCAAGAATAACCACAACAATTAAGCTCTGCAAACTGTCCTGACATGCATTCGCCTGTTTCAGCCAATACATTTTGTCATCATCCTGTGATTCATCATAAGAAGAGTAAGCTTCTACTATTTCAAACAAATGTTCTGATACGGTTAGAAAGTTTTGAAAACCATCGTCATCGGAACCCGTATATTCGTTATAAGAACTTAATACACATGAAGAATATTGCTTCGTGTCAAAACCTTCATCATGCAAATATTTAAACAACAATAGATTATTTAAATAGTCCTGCATGGCATAGATGTACTCAATATACATTTTCTACACCCCTTACAAAAACCTGAAGGAAGAGGGTACACGCTGTTTCGGTGTACTTTCCAACTGGTGAATTTTAATTTGTATGGATTCTAATTGGGAATAGGGATGCTCCGGATCAAGACGAATATTACCTTCATCATCTTCCTCTGAAATTATTTCAAAAAGAGTATCACGTATATCGATTATGTCCACTACTGTTAGTTGATCGAAATCTATGTCTTTAATACTGAATTGATTAATTAATGCAGAATAGACGTGGACATAACTTTCGACATTCTCTACGATTTCTGTTTTAGTATTTATCAACTTTTCATTCATTTGATTAAACATGAACATTTATTTTCCTCCTAAAACACAAAGAGAGCGTAACTTAAACTCTACGCTCTCTTTGTGACTATTTATGATTGCCTAACAGGTAGTACTAGCTGTACAGCATTAGATTCATCACTTGCAGAAACAATGACAAAGGGCTTCATCGAACCATTAAAACGTAGGCGAACCGACGATTCATCCATTCGTTTCAAAGCATCTAATACATATTGTGCAGAAAAACCAATCGAAAAGTTCTCCTCGCCATCATATGTTTCGAATGCAAGTTCTTTAGTTCCTTTTGTCCCCGTCCCAGTAGCTTTTAATTCAACAAACAGTCCGTCTACTTTCAAATTAATGACACTATTAGACGAAATGGCTTGTAGTAACTCTAATCCATCTACAAATTCTTTTCGATTCACAACTAAATTTGTTTCAAAGTCTGTTGGAATCAACCTCGATACCTCCGGGAATACACCTTCAAGTAAACGGGATATTAATATTGTTTTCCCATTACCACTTGCAAGTGCAATAGATTGGTTATTAGGGAAAATCATCACATCTAAAGATAAGTCAAACGACTTCATAGCTTGATCTAGAATACTTGCCGGAACAGATAAGGCAAAGTCCTCTTCCTCGTGATGACAACCATCCAAGACGATTCGACTTAAACGGTGACTATCTGTTGATACAAAAACAGTTTCGTCTGTTTTAAATGACATATTAACTGCCATTAAGATTGGTCGCATATCATTTTTGGATGCAGCGAATGTTGTTCTAGAAACCATGTCAGCAAACGACGGTCCTGATAAGATTAGTGGAGATGAATTAGATTCAACCGCAATCTTAGGGTAGTCTTCTGCGTCCATCGTAGGAAACTCCAATTTAGTTTTGTTTTGTGAAACTGTAAGAACCGTATCATTTAACTCAAAAGTAATATTACCTTTCAATTTTTTAGCAACATCGAATGTTTCTTTCGAGAATACACTCCGACCTTGCTGAAGTACTTCATTACCTTCCACTTTATCCATCATTATTCTGTGAATGATACTTTCAGTTCCATCACTAGCCGTAAACATTAGACAATCTTCCTTCGATTCGACTAAAACTCCTGCTAATACCGGAATTGCTGATTTGGATGAAAGTAATCTTCCCATTTTTATGACCGCTTCATTAACCTCGATATTTGAAATCACAAATTTCAATTGGTTTCTCTCCTCATATCACGCCACCCGATTGGTGTGGACTTACAGAATTCTATAAAAAAAACACCTAAACAGATTGGCAGCAATAAATACTACAAAACTGTAAAAGTGTTTAACCTCTCACCCGACTTTTTCATCAAGATTCAAATCTTCCTTGATAAGTTCGAGTATTTTAGTACAATCCTCTTTTGTCATTTTCATAAGTAATGAGTAAACATTTTCGAATCCTTCTTTCAACACAATTTGTGCATAGAACAACATTCTCTCTTCGTCTAATCCTATAACCCGGCATGCTTTCACATACTGGTATACAGGAAATAGTACGTGATAAAGTCCGCCTAAATCATCTGCACTTGCTTCGGTGTAAGGAACTGTGACACCATTGATTTCTTGCAGTAACGGTGCAATGTATTCATACGGCATTTGAAGTGACTCAAGCAATTGATTAACAAGGAATAATGCTTTTGATTGTTTTTCTTCTGCAGTCAATTCCTTTTTGATTTCTATTTTGTTTTGTTGCTGCTGACTCGGTTGTTCTGTGGGTGTTGCCATAGGCTGCTGTGGAGCTGGAGCTTGGCCAGAAGGCAGTGCCCATTGAGGTAGTTTAGGAGTATCGAAATAACCCTCAAGAAAAGTATCTACCTTATTAATCTTGAAATTCCCATAAACATTGTGTTCACCGCGTTTCTTCAATTCAACCCAAAATGGTTGGATGTCGTAAAGATAACGACCAATACCCCACTGAACACCCGCGCGTTTTAATGCATTTGAATGTCCACCTTTTACTGCGTTAAAATCGCTAACTTCCGCGGCATCTGTACGTATGATCCACTCATCACCGATTTTTAGTGAAAGACGACATTGAAAAGCTTCGATTCCGCCTACTGTGATTTTATCAAAATGACTTTGCCAAAAACCTCCACATATCTCGTCTAAACGTTTCGTAGTTGATCTTACCGTGATATAAGGAAGTACCAATACGCGATAACCATTTTGACTTTTAGTTGCAGTTTGGACCCGCCATTCAATTTCTTTTAGATCAAATGGTTCTTTTAATGCCTCCATCAATTGTTTACTTTCAACGATATTATTCGTCATAACTAACACCCTTTCCCAATTTTTTAATTCTAGCTTTTTAAGTTGAGAAAACACAAAAAAGCCTTTGGAAAGTTTGATTGCATAGCAAAAAGAGAATAGATTGCTATGATACACAAACAGCCCAAAGGCTTTAAATAGTCGTCACCGCAGAATCACACCAAAAGGTGGATTTGCAAAAAAAATAAAAAGAAAGAATATACCACTAGTATACAAGACTTCAAGATAAATAGAAATTAAAATCTTCTCAAAGCCTATTTTCGTATGATATAGTTTCAGTAGCTAGTTAAACTTCATATACCAACAGCAAATACTGCTCATACCTCCTTTCATTATAAAGTGATAGGGTATGGGCTTTTTTTGTCTAAAATTATAACTGAGTAAATCGAGAAGGGGATTAATTATGGAAACAGAGATAAAACTATGTGTAATTTATGCACTTAATCCAATAGATATGGATGCAGAATTAGAATTGATGGACCTACTTCAAGAATTAGGATATAACTTGAACCTAATGCGAACAGTACGTGAATTGAATGTTTGGATGCGTTCAGCTAACAGTAAAATGCCATCGCTTTTCATAACAGACTTGTCTAATACTCAAAGTGATTTTAAAACCATTAGTACATTCCTTTCGGATATCACCATATTATGTATGCATGAGGATGCAGTGGATGAGGAAATTATGGATAATGGAATTTTGATCAACGCCTTTGAAACGTATGATGAAATCATTTCCTATCTGAAGACTGAAGATGATGAAGCAGCGGAAGCAGAACTATTTTATCAGAATAGACACGTTGACTCTTATTTTGAACTACCAGAACAGCCTTTTACTGATGATAATAGATTCGAACAGCCCCTAAACGAGAATTACGAAGTTAGTGAAGGTCATTCGGTAGCGAGAGATGATACAAGATTTGATGAACCACACCCGGCGCTCAAATCGATAACAGAATTTAATCATGTAACTAGTACGCAGGATGTACTACCCGTAAATACTCCGCCGCCACCTGCAGAAGAAAATCATTTAAAAGCAGAAAATCAGAGTAAAGAAACGAAAGCGCTCACGGATCCAATTCAACAAGAACCACCAGCTCTGGAAATTGAAGAAAATCAATACGATAAACGTTCTCGAAACGTACAAAAGGGTTTATTCGCTGACCAGCAAAGAGAAGGACATCGAATGGTTGGAATTTGGTCACCGTTGCATCGAATGGGTGTAACTTCACTTAGCATGAACTTTGCATTATTCTTGGCTCAAAATCGTATTAATATAGCGGTCCTCGAAGGGATAACCGGTCAATACGCGATGAAGGATTGGTTGAAGCGATATACACCAGTTCCTTCAAATTGGATTAGTTGTGCAAGAGCAATTCAAACGGACTCTACTCCTATTCACACGAGATGGAAATACTGCAACATAATGTTTTTGCCATTGGATAAAAATGATCCGCAATATGAATGGAACTCCTTATCCCTGGATGCATACATGAGTACATCTAAAGTCAAAGATGTTGATGTAACGCTTGTTGATATGCCAACTGGGAAAATGGCGGATTATACGCTAGACTCTCTACATCATCTAGATGAATTATGGGTTGTGGTGGATGATTCAATCCAAGAAATTTTAGCTTGGAAAACTTATATTATGCAAATGAAAGAACAGACGAAAGTATCGATTCATTTGGTATTTAATAAGTATTATTCGTTTTCACAAAACGAACGAATTTCAATAGAATTAGGAATACCGTTAATTTGTTCCATTCCATCACTTCATGAGGAAACCATGCAGAATTACTATGAAAAGGTACCTCTGTATTTCCATGACTCTGTACAAGAAAAAGTAGACGAGGCCTTTATAGAATTAGCATCACATTTATTCAAGTCTAAATTCATCCTAAAAAAAGATGATGATGTCTTCAAGAAGTATACCTGGACCTCAAGATTACTAGCTCCCTTCAAATCATTTGTAAACCGTTGAAGACAAAATGGAAACATGTTACACTAGACGCAATACTTTTTCTTTTACTTTTAATGCAAATTCACCTTTTGGTGTAATTCTGCGGTGACGAACATTTAGCGGTCTTTGGACTCAGTGTGATTTGACACATTTATTTGTGTGCAATGAACAACGAATCCAAGGACCGCTTTTTGCATTATTAAATATAGGGGGCGTATCCATTGGAAATGAAACAAATTAAAAAAGCATTACTACAAGAGAAAATACGCATCACAGAACAAGCGAAAAAACGTATGAAAAAAAGAGGCTATACAAATTCAGATATTATCTCCTGTATATGGGGAGGCGAACTAACGAAGATTCAATTATTTATGAATAGAGTATGTGTGTTTTTGGAAGGAAAGGACATGGATGGTTTACCAATTATCCTTGTTGTTGGTGAAGATAATTTGGATCCTAATCAACTGGAAATTGTTTCTGTCATTCCTCCAATTAATAAGAATTTCAAGTGTGTAATTTAATCTAAAAGTATGGATAAGGGGTGTTGTCGTATGATTAATACGTTGAGGAGAACAAAGATGAAAGGGTGGTACGAATACTACAGAGAGACATGTCCTATTTGTAGTAAGAGTAGTGGTTGCATGATTAATGAAAAAGGCGATACTGTTGCTTGCATTCGTGTAGAGAGTAATATTGTTTTTTCTCATAATTTCCAGTCATGGATACACCGACTGGTAGAGAAGAGGGACCTTGATACCAAGGGTTTGGGCGATGCTGTAAAAACTAACAAAAAGGTTTCCTCCACGATTCTAGATTCTGTATATTGTATGTTAATACAAAGTACTGATATAAGTGAATCTCATTATCTACATTTGTCAGATACTAAACGAGGTATGACGGCACATGAAATACAAATTCGTGGTTATCGTTCATTTCCAAAAAAACCTTGGGAAACAGTAAATGACATTTCAAAACGGACCGGCTATAAGAAGTTTCCTGGTGTCCCTGGATTCTATCGAAACCAATATGGTTGGACCATTGCTGGTATGGAAGGAGTAATGATTCCATATCGTAACCATTACAATCAAATTGTGGGGTTCCAAATTCGGGTCGATCATCCAAGAAATGATGTTGAAATTAATACAGGGAAAATTGAATATTTGAAAGCAAGAGTTGTAAAGCAGCCTGGACTTGTCCAAGCTTATGTTGATGGTGAAATGGTTTGGGAAAAAGAAATGAAAGTTAGACAAACCGAAAATGTTATATCAGGTAAAGATACCGGTACTGTGAAATTGGTAAAAGGTCAACGTTACTTCTGGCTATCCTCCGCCACTAAAGAAGACGGGACAGGTGCAGGTGATCCGGCTCCAGTACATGTAGCAGTTCCTACAAGTCAATTAGATACGTGGGAAAGTAGCACGCTACATACAGCTGATTCTGTTTGGATCACAGAAGGTGCGCTTAAAGCCGATATTGCAGTTGAACATATTGAAAAAGTATACAAATCAGAAGAACTGAAGGACATTGGTTCTACTGTGGTAGCGATACCTGGAGTTAATACTTGGCGAATAGTTATGCCAGTACTCGAAGAAATGGGTGTCAAACATGTTAATATCGCATTTGATATGGACGCAATGTCAAATCCGTATGTAGAGTATTATTTAAAAGAACTTGCTATTGAGTTGAAAAATAAAGGGTATACAGCAAATTTAGCCATATGGAATGAAAATGACGGAGTCGGAATCGATGATGTTTTAATAAATCGTCGTATTCCTCAATTAAGAAAATTATTTTAGTTTCAATTGTAGTATGACAAAAAAGATCTTTACTTAACAAAAAAGTTCTTTACTCAATATACAATTACTTTCCCTATCACTGCCCGCTGACATTAAAGTCGGTTACACATTACAATAAAGTTGTATACTAAAAAATCGTCTTCTAGGGATCCATTTCTCCTAAAGACGGTTTTTTCTTTTCTTCATAAACGTTTTAAAATCAATTAGAAAAAATAACAGGTCGGTTACAGTTACTTCAGAGAAATAAGTGAGCTTATGTGGTACCAACTATAATGTAAGCGGACAATTATTTGAATACGAGGATATCAGGAATCAAGTTATGGAAGGGAATGAAATTAACGGCTGCCAGCCATGTGGCAGCCGTTAATTTGTTTTACAAATAATTTGAAATGCAGTAAAGAACTTTTTTGTTATGAAAAGTCCTGAATTATGACAATTGTTACAATCAGCAAAGTTCTTTTCATCTTATTTCGGAATCATTGGTTTTTGAGGGGTCCTCAGTAAAGGACTTTATTGTTACACAACATCAATTGTTGTCCGCTGACAATAAAGTCGGTTACTCTTTACAATAAATTTGTAAACTAAGAAATCGACTTCTAGGAATTTATTTTTCCTGAAGCCGGTTTTTTCTTTTCTTCTCCTAAGTTTTCGAGCCTATCTTTAAGTAACAGGTGCCGTTGATGTTTAACACCAAAAAAAGTGAAAACCTAGATAATTTCCAAACTGAACTTTTTCAGATTAACATATTTGCATAAAAATATCAGAATAATATGATATGTTATACATAGAAGATATTTTGAAAGGGGAATGCTTATGTATGAAAGACTTTCTGTAGAAGAAAGGGAACAACTACTGTCATTAGTTACTATAGAACAACGTGACTTTTTAGAGAACAAAGTGAAGCGTGGAAGACGTACCATCTTTGAAAATGCTATGAGAGATGAAAAAATCACAGCTATCAAGTCTGTAGACACCGCACTTGAAGAAGAAGAAAAGAATGTCGTGGACTGGATAATTACTGATTTTATTGATTTTGGATTGGGAAATCTCGGTGGTCAGTGTGCTTGTGGTCGACGGTTACGTTATCAGTTTACTGTTGGGCATCAGAATACAGGAAAAACGATACAATATGGTAAAGATCATTTGAGTACCTTCTTGAATATTGATGTAAAAGATATTGATGGCGTTATCAATGAATTAGATAAGTCTGACCATGAACTCGATGAACTGCTTTGGAAAATAAAGCATGACGAGTACGGTCACGAGTATTATGAAAAAACACCAGATAAAACGGTAGTTTCCAAAAAAATTGTAAAGCATATCGAGGTTAATATTCCTTTATTAGACCGTCAAATTAATCGACTAAAGAAGTATTTTGAAGAACAAATGGAAGCTATCTTGGAAGAAAAACGAAAAAACCAGCGTGAAATCGAACTTGAAAAGAGACAACAGGAAAACGAGCGAATTGAAAAGCTACTAAGAGAAATGAAACAAATCGAGGATTTGTTGGAAGCTGAAAGAAAGGCTCATCGTGATGCTGAATTCAAAAGGGAACAACAACAAAATGAGTACCATGAAAAGCTACTAAGAGAAAAGAAAAAACAAGATGCTGCACGAGTTGAAGCTTTTAAAGAACAGGTTGGTTATGGGGCTAAATTTGAGGATATCGTTTTCTCGCTTGTATTGAATGGTGTACATAGTGCGGTAGAGATTAGTTGGATTATGGTGAATAATTTTGACGTTGATAAACGTATTTCTATAAGTACGATGGGTAGACCGTATATATATTTTGATGTGCTCGTCGCTTTGAGGAAACAAGTTGATAATGGTAATCTAATTATGGATGAATCATCGGATATCATGGATTGTGTTTTCTATATGAATCCCTATCAAGATGAACTGAAAAATAACGAAAGTCAGGAACAACTACAACAAGAGTTTTCACTGTTTTAACTGAAGTAAAAGTTTACCCCGAATTGTTTTCACCAACTAAAAGGTTTAATAAAAAACAATGATATAGGGGATCAATCAATGCGAGGGACGACTATAGAAGCCTGCTCTGTGGTAGCCGTTAATATACTTTACAAATAATAAGAAATGCAGTAAAAAAATTTTTATCCTATTAATAAATATTTATCGGCGTTTTTGTTGGTTTTTGAGAGGTGTTATTTTATTGGATATTAAGTTAAAATTGCTCTAGATTGTGAAGGGCTTAACTTAAACTAACGGGGCAGTTTAGTTGAACAAGAAATTAGGGGGAATTAAACTTATATTAGAACGGATGTGGGTTAATTATGTCTGAACACATTATTGATTATGTTATTTCAAAAGTTTATTAAATAAGATATATTGGAAGAAATAATTGTTATTATGAAATGAGGAGCAAAATGAATTTATTTATTATAGGAAATGGTTTTGATCAAGGACATTCTTTGCCTACTAAATATTGGGATTTTAGATCTTTTTTAGGAGAACATCAGCCTATTTTTTTAGACGATTTTGAAAGTAAATATGGGTTTTGGGGTGAGGAGTTAGAAACACACCTATGGAATAATATTGAATTTAATTTAGCTGATTTACAGGAAGATATTCTCTTTGAACAAATGTACCAAAGTACAGATTTAGGTTTAGAAAGTGGCAATATTGGTATTGAAGATACTTTAAAGTATCATTTTAGAGAAGAATTCAACTATATTGAAAAGTTAACGTTCTATTTGAAAGAATGGATTGAACAAGTAAATCAAAAGTTAAACGGTATGATTAGAAGAACTTCTTTAATCAAAGAAAACAACCATGATATATTTCTGAACTTTAACTATACTACTACATTGGAAGAATTATATAGTATTAAAGAAGAAAAGATTTTACATATACATGGCGTCGTAAATTCTGACGAAGATTTGGTATTAGGGCATTCAAATTTAGAAAGAATCACTTATTTCGAAAATAAATGTAGTGAATTTCAAAATATAGGAGATGAACAATCCTCACCTATATATGAAACGTTGGCTAGATATTGTTTCATTACATATAAGGACGTAAGTGAATATATAGTTCGGTTAAATTCATTAGATTTCAATTCTATTGAAAAAATAATGATAATTGGTCATTCTCTAAGTGACGTAGATTTACCGTATTTTAAAGAAATAAAACGAAGTATTGGGGTAGATGTAGAGTGGAACATTTATTATTTTGATGAAAATCAAAAAGGTGAATTTAAAGTACAATTAAAAAAAATAGGTGTAAATGAACAACAAATAAACATGATTCCTTCTTCTGAATTCTATGATCTACCTATCATAGAAAAAATATCATAAAAAAGTCCGTGACAATCGCTGGATTGATAAGATATTTAGCTTTGCTCATAATTCCTCGTTGCCAATGATGCTATCAGTGGTGTAAAGTCAAAAATATAAAATGTTAAGGATTATGAAAGATAAAAGCCTAACCCCACGTAACTGGAACGAGGAATTAGGCTTATGCTCTTACACAATCACCCCAATATATTGAATAATTCATTTAATTAAACTTGAAATTTTTCTTTTCAATTTAATAGTCAAATCTACATCCTTTTCTAAATGACTAGGTATCCAAGGGGTGTAAACATATTGTTCACACTTTATTGATGTCCTCATTATTTATATTCTATCCTTCTCCACAAGTCTTCTGTAATGTTCTCCTAATGAAGTAAGTTTACATGCTTTACTCTCCATTGCTGCATTCCACATATGATCTGCATTTATAGGTACTAATAAATTTAATCTATTATATTGTTGAAGGACCGCAAATGTTTTTGTGTTTTCTTCTATCGGGGAAGGCATATGCTCGTCGCGTCCTTTTTCTTCAGGTTCATAAGTAGGGTCTAAAGGATATTCAAACCCTGCAACCGGGAAAAAATCAACAATTTTTCTCAAATCACTTGTTGATATTCTAGGTGATACTTTTCTTAAAGATACAAACTGTTTTACGTTCGTCTTAAATACCGGTCTTTGTTCCCAAGCACCCAATGACTGATCAATATGTGCATAGATACTTCCTGGCGTAACGTCGCCGGTAAGATTAGCCGCACTTCCATGCAGTGCATCTACTAAAAGCGTTGTAAAAACTCCTCTTCCATTTTCTTCTGATGCATATTGTTCTTTTGAAGACGCAGTTAGCACTGTTATACCTTCTGCTAAATTAGCTGTTTCTTGACCTGGTGAGTCTCCCATTTGTCCGGAATGACAACTGTCTAGGATGATTATCTTGTTCTTTGCTGGTGAGTTATTGGCATAAGTCAATATATCAGTCAAAGAAATACCACTATCACCACGGTCAGAATCACTAGCGATAATATAACCGCCAGATGCTTCGATATATCCATGACCAGCAAAGTAGAACAACACAACGTCCATATCTTTTTTAAATAGCTCTTCAATGCTATCTTTAAGCTCATTTCTTTGGATCAAATTATTTGGACCGGTTCCTGTAAGTAGATTACAATCGAAATTTAAACTACCACCATCATCTCGCCCCAAAACAGCATTTACGCTATGTGCATCGTTCACACAACCAAATAAGGGGGAAACATGCATATAATGATCTATCCCTACAATTAATGCCGCACGCATATATACACCTCCTTCTTCTAAAGACTATCAATAAAATTCTTTATATTATCCCAAGTCCACACTTTAGTACTTAAACCTTCGATATTTGTTCTATCATTCTTATAAGCCCAAATTCCTAACACTTTTTTTTGTTCTTCTTTAGAGCAAAGAATTTCCCACTCTTGTCCAGTAGATTCTAATGAGTTTTTGCTAATCAATGCAATTACACCATCTGATCTTTTAATCCGCGTCCGAACACGTTTTTTCCATTCAGAATCATAAGGTTCCTTTACAGACATATCAATATACTCAAATGATGAATTTGTGTTTAGTGATTGTCCTTTCAAAAAGTCTCTTTGCCCTTCATCTTCAATTGCAAAAGCAATAAAAATTGTTTTTTTATTAGTCATTTTCTACTCTCCTCTTTTATTCCATTAAAGAACCTGGCCCGTTTGCGGCATAAAGACGTTTTTACGAATTAGCAGAGTCTCTATAGTAAGTATAGCATTTGTTTTTCTGAAAAGTATAATTATTATCTTTAAATATTTAGAAGATATGAAGTGGTAAAGGTATTGTCACTCACTGGTACAATCTATGTCCTTGGCTGCGATACCTGTTTGTTGCAGCAGTCTTAACTCACTCTCTTTGTATATATAGAAAAGCTTTTACATTTGTAAACAATGATTTGATTATTTCAGACTTGTTTCTTGAAATACAGTAAGACTTACTCTTGATAAACATCATATTTGAAATTTACTTATTATCTTGTGAACTGATGGTTATTATAAGTTTTTTTAAAGAAACCACACATTACTACATTGTTTAATTATGGAAAGAGGTTCTTTAAATTCACTTGTCATCGGGAATCTGTTTTGCTATGATGTATTCAAGTTAATAGATTCGAATGGGAATACCCCACTGAAAACATGACTTCACGCCCTGCGTGAGCCTTGTCGTGTTTTCAGTGGGGTTTTTTTGTGTTTATGGAAAACTCTATAATTTTTCGGAGGTGAAAAAATGAAAGCTTTAAAACGCGTCTTAGGTGTTGCAGCTGTATTTATGATGGTTTTATTACTAATGGATTCAAATGCAGCATTAGCAGCGGATGTTTCAGATGCTATGAAACAGTCCGGGATTACTAAAACCGGTGATATGACAGGAATTTACAAAGATTTGACTGGTGTAGTTTATTTCATTATGGCACTTGGAGGATTCTGGATCGTTGGAATGCTCGTGTGGGGTGGCATGACGCTAGCTGGTAGTGGTGGCAATCCACAGAAACGGACAGAGGGATTTATTAAATTATCCTTGGTCCTAGTAGGCGCTTATATAATTTTCAAAGCCTACGATATTGCTGGTTGGGCGACTGGTCTTGGTGGTAGTTAACTAGATGTCATTCTTATAAATTAACCACTCATTTAGCGAATCGGTATAGGTATCGAAGGTCATACCATTAACTATTGAAAAGCACCTTCTTTGTTTGTAGAAAGAAGGTGCTTTTCAATAGTGGTTGAAAGGAGCAGCATTATGCGAAATGAAAAAGTGCCCATAGATATGACGTCAGAACAAAAAGAAATATTGGGATTGCTTTCAAAACGGCAACTCATGTACATAGCGGGGGGCGGATTGATTTTATATGCCTATATTCCAATTGTTTTTAAAATGCTGTCTGGAGCTGGATGGATTATAGCATCAATCGGGGCTTTATGTTCAGCAGCACCAACGCTAGCAATAATATTTTTTCTCGGTTTTATTAAAGTTGAAAAATTTAATATGAATCGGGACTATTATTATTGGATTAAGTTACAAAGGAGAACACAATACGGCTCATGGCGTAAGGGTCAATAAAAGGAGGAAATTAGTGTAATGAAAGACATCCTATTTTTAGTGACAATGGGCCTCATTGTTTACGTTGTTGCTCGAATTATTCTAAAAGAACCTATTTTACCGTGGGTGAAAAAGAATGAAGTGAAGGGTATACAACCGACTGTTAAAGGTAAGAAGAAAGGGAAAACAAATACCGGAAATCCTTTAGATGAAATAGAGGCAGTACCATTTCGTGAATTATTTCCTCATGTCTATAAAATTGAAAACCATATGATTCGGCATAACGATAATACATTTACCATGATGGCCGAAGTCGAGCCAGTTAACTATTTCTTATTGGACCAGGAAGAGCAGGAAGGAATAGACGCCACATACGAAACCTGGCTATCACAACTAAACTACTCTATACGGATTTACACGCAGAACCGATTTGTAGACTTGACTTCGCCTATTAAAGAGATTCAGAAAGTGATGGAACACGATGTAGAGTTACATCCGCTTGCATTTCAGTTTGGTCAAAATATGATTAACGATTTGATTAACTGGCAAAATGAACAACCGCGTTATGAAACTAAAACATTTCTGCTTTTTGATTATATGGTGGACACCAAAGAAATCAAAGCTGATGATTCGGAAGAAATGGAAGCAAAAATTATAGATAAAGCGTTTAGTGAATTGAATAGACGAATAAATACAGCAAAAGGTCAACTTCGAAAAGCGGATATGAATGTCCATATGCTTGCTACCGATGGCATTAGTGAAGTTTTGTACTACGGATTTAATCGAAGAAAAGCAAAAAAAAATCATTACAGGGATATTGAAGATCAAGAACAGTTGGCGCTTTACACAACGGCCGATCAAACTCCATCAAAAATAATGCGTGTGAAAGGGGAAATAGAGGATGCCCATAGGGATATTCAACAAGAAGAAAGTAAGCAAGAACAAGCAATCTGAAACACCTGTTGAAAAAGAAATCGAGGACAGTCAACTCCAGATTAATATGAAACCCGATGTGTGGGATGTAATTGCACCTGAAGGTATCGGTATTTCTGATCTGTCCGATGACTATGGAATCATCAAACAATCATTAGGGAGCAAAACTTACTTTCGTCCCTGGTATGTACCAAGAGATGGCTATCCCCGAAAGATGCAAACGAATTGGCTTTATGCGATAACCTCTAGCGGTGAAGCGGATGTAATGTTTGATATCCATAAAATCCCGAAGACTGATGCAATCCGTATGCTCCAGAAGCAAAATACTATTGTAAAGTCGAACCTTGCCTTTCAAAAGAAGCGAGGAAATCAAGACTCAATAATGGATAATGAAACGAAAATTGCCGACACGGAAATTCTAATGGAAGAAATACAATTTAGTGATAACGATTTATACCATGTTGGAATTACTGGTGCATTGTATGCCGATTCGGAACGTGAACTTGATAAATACAGTGAATACATGGAAGACGAGATGAGTTCAAAGTTCTTCAAGATCACGTCAACTTGGGGGCGAGTGAAAAAAGGATTTAGATCCATCACACCACTTGCTTTCAATGAGATAAAAGACTCGCTTCGTAACGTGGATCGGCGTTCATTGTCTACATTTTCACCGTTTATTTCAGGTAGTGGAAAGTTTAATGGTGGTATTCCAATTGGTCGAAATAAAATCACTGGACAAAAAGAATTCTATAATGCATTTGGTACTTATGAAATAAGACCTGAAAACTATAATATGGCCATATTCGGAGTGTCGGGTTCTGGTAAATCTCTAGCGATGAAGTTGTTATTGGCCCGGGAAACAACTGGACTAGCTGTCTATTCACGATTAATTGATGTAGAGGGAGAATTCGTTTCCATCGTTAAAGCATTAGGCGGTGTGAGTTTGAACCTTTCTGAGGAAAGCAATATTCGAATTAACCCTCTGGCTATTAACGTTTCCAGTATCCCGTTTGAAAACGATGATGAAGAAATGGAATTGCTTGAAAATGCAGATGAACGTGAAATTGTAGAGAAGAATGGTAAAAAATACGTTTCATTTGTACCTATTCGCGAAAAAATTAATGAAGTTATAGACTTCTTCGACATTATTTGTCGCGGTAAAAATCAAGAAGACTCTGGCATTAATGTCTTTGAAAGAAATTATGTTGAAGAGGCTCTTAAATACCTCTACACAGATAAAAAAGCAGGTTTCAATTATACAACCAGTCCTAAGTCTCTCTATGAATCAAAGCCAAAACAAGTAGATGGGAAGATTGTTCAATCAAGGGTACGTAAACCAGAACCGACGATAAGTGATGTCTATGCCTATTTAATAGACCATTATAAAATGGAGCCCAATGCAGAGCGTATTCTTGCCGCCATTCGACCGTTTCTTCATGATGGCTCTAAACCTATATTTGACGGTCAAACATTTTTAGGTGATGACCAGATTGTTGATCTCCATTCAGCACAATTAGTCAACTTCAATATATCTCAGATGGAAGAAGGATTTTTACGCCCGATTGCTTATCATGTAATCCTCAACTATATATGGGAGTACTTTGTTAAAAACGTTGATAATGAGCGACTTAAAAAGATTGTTTATGCAGACGAATTTTGGACACTTGTTGATAATGATCAAACTGTTTCATTTGCGGAAAAAGTTGCACGTCGAGCACGTAAAAGGAATGCAGGGCTTCGGATTGCTTCCCAAGACTTTGTTCGTATACTGGAATCTAAAAAGGCAAGGGGAGTTCTTCAAAATACACATACGTTTTTCTTCTTGAAACAAAACAAAATAGATCTCAAATTAATAGAAGAAAACTTTGATCTCTCTAAAGGAGAAATCAATATACTCTTCCAAAATCCCGATAAGGGAGAAGGAATTCTAAGGGTCGGACGTTCCAGTGTTTGGTTGCAAACGGATCCTTCAAAAGAAGACATTGACTTCATTGAAAGTAACATCGCGGTATTGGAAGAGAATCGTAGGCGGAAGAACAAAAAAATGTCTTCCCAGTATTAATAGAAAGGGGGAGTGAATTTGCTCGGAGCCATTGGAGATAAATTACTCAAGGTTTTTGAATCGATTGTGCAGTGGTTTTTTGAAAGTTTAATTGAACCATTTAAAGATTTACCGACACTTAAAAAACTAGTTTTCGGGGAACATAAAGAAGGGAAATTGGTCTGGGGAACATTCGAGCCAACTGATTTGACTCTTGGTTTTGAACCATTATTCAATACGATGGCGATATTGTCTGGCTTCGTTTTAGTGGCTTTGATAGTAGTCTACGGAATGAGGATTGCCGGCGCACCGCTAAACCCGAGTCGTCGGAATGAGAGTATCGAATTTATCAAAGACCTTGTGTTTGTCGGAATCGTGTTGGTTAACCTACCGACTTTATACGATTTACTTTTTACGATTAACTCGTCTGTTGTCAATTTATTTGCTGGTTCACATGAAAGTAATCTTGACAACATAAAAAAAGACTTTCTATTAGAAGAAGGTGCAAAAGGTGTAATCGGATTGATCTTCGTTCAGTTGGTTTTACTTGGACTTACGATATGGGCGAGTTTCTATTACTTAATGAGAAAAGTGACGCTTATCATTCTAATGTCGATGGGCCCACTGATGCTTGCATTTTGGTTATCACCACGGTTCAAATCACTGACTGGTTCATGGTTCAAGGAGCTTGTAGGTTCAATATTTGTACAAGCGATCCATGCATTTGTGTTCTGGACTGTTGCTGTCTTATCAGCAACTTCAACTGGTATTGTAGAAACTGTTATCGTCTATGTCATCTTTATTCCGATATCCGAATCCATCCGTCGTCTCTTTAATATGGGTGGGGATATGCAAGGTGGTTTTGCTAAAGCAGGTGCCATGATGGGTATGGCTGGACTAGCAGGGATGTATGGGGCTGCTAAAGGAGCCTTCGATGGTAAAGGTGTAACAGGTTCTCTTAAAAATGCGTATGAAGGCGTTAAAAACAATACTAAAGGAAAAGATGCTGGAGGCGGCGATGATCTAAAGAAAACACTTGGTGCAGATGCTGGTGGAGATGCCGGTACTTCTACACGTGCTGAAAAAATGCTCCGTGCAGGTGATGTAGTAGGGAAAATGGGTAAAGCGACATTCGGAATGGCTGGTGCTGTTGCCGGTATGGGTTTAGGTCCTGTCGGAGCCATGGCCGGTGCAACTGCCGGCTTTGAGCTTGGCGGTGTAGCAGGCGGGTTAACCGGGCGTGTAGGTGCCGCCGCAGTCCAAGGTATTGGAACACGATTAAATAAGGGAATTGGAGGTGCCAAAGCTTTTAAAACCAACAGTTCCCAGGGCTTCGAGGAAGAGTTATCGAATGAAGTTGCAGATCGTTCTACAGCTAGTTGGGCGGATGAAAATAAGGGAGCACAACTAGCGGGATTACGTGAACGTTTCCCGGATGCTTCAGATGGGGAAATTGCATCTAAATTCGATGCGATAAAAGAACAAAAGCGCTCGGGATTTTATAATGATGCAAAAAATAATTTGCAAGCCTCTAATTTATACGATGGGAAAAGTAAGCCTAACACGCAAAACCTAGCAAGCGGATTGGCTGGTGTTAAAACAGCTCAAATGGGAGACGATTTTGTAAATTCCCAAATTGCAAGGGGAGTAAGTGGAGACGTCGCGCGACGGGATTGGAACGATAATCATAAGCCGCAAGCACACGCTAAGAATTTAGAAATGTTTAAAGGGAGCGTCGACCAGGCAAGCAATAATAGCTTTGGAACATTCAATGCTGGAAGTGCCGCCCATAAAGTCGCCGTTGGAGCCGGACAAGCTGGTGCATTCGTATTAGGTGCAGCAGGGATAACAGGTGGAGCTAAAATTCTAGCGGGTGGATACCGGGCGGTTGCGGAAGGTTCGCGAGCTGCGGTTGTAGCCAACAGTTCATTGCATAATGAAAGTGTCAGTGGTATAAAAAATATTGCTAGAAACACTATCCCATCTGCAAAAGCTGGATGGAGAACCGCAACTAATCAACTTGCAGAACAACGTGGCGGTGCAGTAGAAGCACAGGCGGGCTATCAAGAATCGGCGGGATATGGAACAGGAATGATATTTGGTACTGGTGGTTACCAGGCTGCGAAGAAAATGGCTAATAAATTTTCTCCATATAGCCAATCCGTTCAATCGGCAATTTCTTCTCCAGGTGAAGCAATACAGATGGCGAAAACGACAACTGACGATCATGGGAATGTTTCGTTAGCGCAAGGAGCTATTAGACAAGTCACAACAGCTCAGGAATCATACATCGAGGTAGCAACAAAAAGCGGGGAGAGAAAAATTGTTTCCCGTAAAGGGTCGGGTCATAGTGGCATGCGAGAAGGAGACGTCGTGTATCAGGACTTAGTAGCTGATGGAGATACGTTGAGCGCAAGCTCGCCATCAACTTATCGTTTAGACAGTGCTGGAGGACGCGCACCATCATCCGTCCAAGTTAACAGTGATCCGAGCACGTTGCTAGGAAGTGCAAGGTCAGGTCAGACACATCAACCTGTTGCACGTAGACAAGCGCCTGTATTTAATCAAGCAGTCGACAATGGTAGTTTCTATACAAACGATTTGGCAGCACAAGGTATGGATAATGTGCAAGTTGTGGTTGAAAAGGATCGTCAATTCATGACTGCTGATAAAGGCGGAGTTACCTATCGAGTATCACAGGTTTTCTCAGGAGATTCCCGTTTACAAGGCTCCGAATCAGTTCAGATCCCGGTCGAAGTATCGAATCATACAATTAGGCCAAAAAATAGTGGGAATTCGACAGTAGCAGTTCAAGCAAATGTAACATCAGGTGGTATACAGACAAGTGAATCAGTGCCGTATTATTCTACAAAGAGCACACGGGGACTGATTGATAACTTAGAGGATCTAATGACATCAAAACACGCGGACCGTGCAAATCGGTCTGTAAATCAACGAGAGTCACTAGATGCAGTTAGAAGAAAACAAGGATTGTTGGGGTGAAATGGAAAATGCCCAATAACCAAGACGAGCAACAAGAAAATATAGTAGAAAAACAAGGAAAAAAGCTTATTAGGGATAAGGCGGTGAAAGTTGGAAAAAAGATAGGGAAGGCGGCAGTCAAAGTAGCCGCTAAAGCGATCCTCGCCGCCGGTAAAGCACTCATATCTTTACTGGTATGGATTGGCATTCCTTATCTGTTATTACTGGGCGGAATTATGGTTGCGGTTTTTATGATATATATCGCTACAGCTATGTTTTTTGGTGGTGATCCAGAAAATCTTGATGAAGAAGGTCGGGGAATACAAAGATATATCATTGAAGCTGCTGACAAAACGGTGGATATGACAAGACCAGAACAAATACCGTACAGAGTACCGCCCGAATTGCTAATAGCGGCAGCGCAAATTTATGACTCCGGAGCTATAAAGACATACAATGCAATCACAGATTTGGCCGAGGCATTACGACCAATCTTTGAATATGAAACTCATAAAGGAGAAACAGAAACTATAACTAGGACGTGTACTATAGACGGAGGATGTACCGAGTCAACCGAGATAACGAAGTACGAGGTTGAATTATTGGTAAGAGTAGATGCTTGGGATAGGATCGTAACTACTAAAGTTCTAAGTGAAAAAACTCCGTGGGAGACAGCATCACGTTCAGGCGGTACAACTGAAGATGGCGAGACAATTACAATAGACGTCAGAAGCCAATCAGACTTTTTCTGGACAGAAGATACAATTTTGATGGATTATACTTTGTATGATAGAGAACTATCAAGTAAGCCATTTGAATATGAACTAGAAAGTAAGTTATCTGTGGAAGCCATTTATGAAATTACCGGTGGAGAAATTTACTATACTGAATGGCTGAATGGAAACTCTCTAGCGGGCTTTGATGGTACGATTATTCCTGGTTCCGGAATTCCGCTTGAGTACATGCAGTATTACCTTGAAGCTGAAAAGAAATATGGAGTTGATTGGTACTATCTTGCCGCAATTCATTTTACGGAAACAGGTTTTTCAACACATCCAACGATGCTATCCAGTGTAGGTGCGGAAGGTCACATGCAATTTATGCCGTGTACCTGGTTAGGATGGAACTATCCTGGCTGTAAAGGGGGATTAGGCGGTACAAGTATACCTGATTCAGTTAAGCATGATCCTGCCGCTATTAAGAAATATGGCGGGTATGGGGTTGATGCTGATGGGGATGGCAAAGCAGATCCATGGAATGTTAAGGATGCAATATTCTCAACAGCAAATTATTTGAGTAAAAGTGGCTTTTCATCTAACATCGATAAGGCTATTCGAAATTACAATCATTCAGACGTCTATGTCTCTAATATCAAGAAAAAAGCCGACGAATATAAAAACACCGCTCAATATGTACCAGATGGTGGTTCAGTTCCGAATTTAGCGCCTGGTTCATTTATGAGGCCTGCAAATGGTAGATTTTCTTCTCCATATGGTCCGAGAAGTTTGGGTTCTAAAAGCTATCACTATGGGGTTGATATAGCTAACTCTGCAAATACACCCATAGTTGCTGCAGCTGACGGTGTTGTTGTCAAAGTTCATACAGGATGCCCACAGCAAGGACATATTGAAAGTAAGTGTGGAGGCGGATGGGGTAATCATGTACGAATACAACACAATGTTCAAGGGAAAATATATGAAGCAGTTTATGCTCATTTTACCAAAACCGCTGTTTCAAATGGTCAACCTGTGCAACAAGGTCAGTTAATCGGGAATATGGGAATGTCAGGAAGAGTAACTGGTGTCCATTTGCATTTCGAACTATATAATGGGATGCGAAATGGTTACACAAACGTCCTCAATCCAGCGCAATATATTCCATTGTAAGGAGGTAATCTTGAGTGCGGATTAATAAAAGAATTGTCATCGGTTTAGTGATAATTTTTGTTATAATAGGACTCTCGCTTTTGTTCATATGGAAGCTTCAAGCTCCAAAACCAGAAGCGAAAATGACAAAGGTTGTCGAAGTTGAAATTGATAGAGAAATTGCAGTCCTGTCCGGTAAGGAGGATGTTTACTTAAAAGTCGATTCGTTTATTAGAGAACGAATACCAGCATTAGACATCTTCATGGAGTTTGATTTAGATGATGAAAAAGAAGAACCTCCGACAAATGAAAAGTTGTGTAAAGAATTCTTTAATATGTTCTATGCAGCTGTTAAAACTCAAGATATGGACCTCTTCGCTTCTGTTCTTTCGGGTGATTCCATACAAGAAGTATGGGAGGGTGAAATACTCATTGAAAAACGGATTGAGAAAATGGATAACTTTCTCGATACTGTTAGCCGAGCAGGTAAACTCTCTTCGATTCACTACCAATTCAAAATGGACAAGAACGACTTACAAACCGACAACGGAACCTTATACATGATTTATGAAGATGGTGTCGAAGTTCCGATACCATTTGAACTTGTATTGATCGGAGACATTGAAGATGAAGAACGATACTATCAGTTCTCTAATACAATAAAAGAAATAAAACAACAACTTCATCAATACAACTAACTAAACAGCACACTACCGCATTTGAAAGATGCGATAGTGTGCTGTTTTATTCTTTATAATAAACTTCAAACTTCATTTGACTCCAAGAGTTAAATTTTCGAATAATCGTCGATTTACCAGGAACTCGTTTCATTTTTGCTAATTCCATCCACTCTGTTTGTGTAGGTGGTTTTGTGGGGAAATAATATTTAATGATTTTCTTGATTTCTTCTGTAGACCACGATGTAATAAGCCCGGTTTTTTCACGTATGATATCTGGACCCAACCGATTCATGAAAACGAAATGTTTAGGCAGCTGCTGAGTTTCAGCAAACATGTCCCAATCTCCAACACTGGTATAATGCGTTTTATATTCATCTAAAATTATATGAAGTTCGTTGTCTGAGTACTTTTCAGGGCGGCCTACTTTTAAATCGTCTTTCAAATCAAGTAATTCCTTTTTAAATCCATTCCAACTACCAAAGTATGAAATGATCGTCTGTGAATGGGGGAGAGCATTGTCTTTACTGTATTCATTCCATTTATTGACGGAAGTAATGTGTTCTTCATTTCCTTTTAAAAGAGTTAAAAGTTCCATCTTCGAATTTGTTTTATTCACTACTTTATCATCTTGAAGCGGGATTTTTAGATAGTCATTTAATTCAAGTGATAATTCTTTTTTCAGGGCATTCCAGCTACCAAAGTGCGAAATAAGCGTTTGGGAGTGCGGGAGTGCATTATCTTTACTGTATTGATTCCAATTTCTGACGTTCGTAATATGTTTTTCATGTCCTTTCAGTATTGTCAAAAGTTCATTCTTTGTGTAACTTTTTTTCAAATCAAACCACCCTTATTTTACATTTTTGAACCATGTATTTGACCAATTCTTTCCGATGTTTTTAAAGTACGCAAGATGATTTTCAACATCGGCGGCATAAATTGGTGAAAATACATCGACATGTCGGATATTACTAATCGCGTTATTATATAACCTTTCTGAACTTACAGGATTGGGTAGGAAGGGTAGAAAAACAATCGGTATTAAATACAATACAACATGAGCATTACGATTCCATTTTTCTAAGATTTCATGTTCTGCAATGGAATTAAATAGTACAGGAACATCAGGGCTGTTGATATTAAAGGTCTTCAATAATTTTGTGTTTTTAATCACCATTTGTGCTCTTTCGACCATATCACTACTGCCAACCCACATGGGTACTTTCTCGAACTGGATAGAAGGTTTAATCCTTGCTTCTGTCCATTCCCAAAGGAAATCTATTGGCATGGCAGGTACATGAAAACCATCTCTGTCATTTTCATTTTCTGTGAAACCACGAACGTTGTATTTTTGATACTCTAGGATTGCATCGTATGGATTCATTTGATTGTATTCAGCGCATGGAGAAGCAAATGTCGGTAAAGGATTCGGGAATAGAACGTACCATTGTTCTTCAGTTTCATCATAGCCAAATAGCCAGTCTCGGTCATCTTTAATTGATGCTACTGCTCGGTTCAACTTTGCAAGAATCACTTCTGCAGATGCAAAATCGACATTTGATTCATCATTTTCACGATTGATTTGTTCTTCATACAGATGAAAATATTCAAGTGGTTTGGCATGATGCTTAAACTTTTTCAACAGTGGCTTTAATGTAGAATCATCTCTGTACGTATTACGCAAAGATCCTTTATCTTCAAGTGTAGTAGAACGACGATATTGAGTTACAATCATGAAAATAAGAATTAAAGGGAAAAACAGAATAAAGGCAGCAAAACCTAATAACCTTTTTCCTAACTGACTACCCCCAACTACCATCAATGAGCATCCTACTACAACTAGAATAAATGATCCTAACGCAATGAAGAGTGCTAGAAAAAAGAGGACGGCTGATACGTTGATCAGTGTCATGATGGCAAGATCATCATTAATTAGACCGAAGCGTTCTGCAAGTGAGACAAAACCGAACTTGCTGGCCAACGGATAAAAAATAGAATCCCATTTCCACACCATAAAAATAACAAGTAGTAATCCAGAAAGGCCAGCTAATCCTAATTCCTTTTGTCTATCGTATTGCTGTTTAGCACCAAGAAGCCATAGAAAGTCCGTGTACATATATTTACCCCCATCCAATAATTATACTTATTTAAATATAACATTATAGTATAAATGTATCGAATATTGGGAAGAAAGTCAAGAATGTAGACCAGATTAATTGGATGTATGTTCAGTAACGATAAAGTCTTTAAATTCCGAATCACTTAGGAACCCAATTTGATAATAAATATTTGCAGTTTCTAGATCTAATTTGAAAGGGTTTTCTTTGTCTAATAAATTTGCTTTTACAGAATCAAATTGTTTTTTATGAATTAAAACGATTTGGTTCTCTGGGCTAGGGATTTTAAATTCTGGCACTTCTATTTTTGTATAATCACTTTTTAATTCATAGAATTTGTCATCGTCCAAAGTTACGTAAATTGTGTGTGTATTAAAGGGGATTTTCATATCAATTTCTCCTTTTCTTTATCTTATTTACACTTGAATTTAATTATTTGTAAACCCATCTTTTGTTGTATCCACTTCATCTCTATCCATTAATTTGAGTATTTCACGTTGTTCTTCTTGAGATAGATTAGTATATAAAGCAGTTGTTTCTATTGTCTCATGTCCTAATTGATCTCGAAGCGCCACTAGGCTCCCGCCTTCATTAATCCATTGAAGCGCAAACGAATGCCGTAATTTGTGGGGGCTTAGACGTTTACCAACTAGATAAGCCTGTGAATACTTTCCTACCAAAGTTTGAATTGTTTTAACTGCAATAGAATTTGCTTGTCCAGCGTAACGAGTCAAAAATACATATTGATTCTTAGAGTCGGGTTTATATATTGACTCTCTTTCATTAAGATAGTTTATCAACTCTTCCATGGAGGAGGGGGTAATGCTGACTGTATCAGCTTCGTTACCTTTTCTCAGTACACTAATATCACCTTTACGTGAGTCGATGTCAGGCAATAACAAACCGGCTAATTCATTAACACGAATACCGCTTCCTTGGAATAAAGCGATAATGGCGACATCACGCAAACGATCACGTTTAAAGCGTGATAAAAGACGGGGAGACAGAGTTTTTTCATATTCATATTTAACAAAATTAAGTAATCCGTCCATTTCATTTTTATCTAAAATCTGATTACTAATCCTCTTTGCACGATGGGCAGCAGATTCGGATTTTTTCGGAGTTTTTATCTTTGCTAAAACATTTCGATGAAAATAGCATTCTCCATCATCATCTTCACTTTCAGTTGTAAGGTAATTAAAAAGGGATTTAAGTGACTGGATAAAGCGAGAAACACTAGCTTTAGAGCGATCAACAAATACATCTTTTCTTTGTTCAACCTTTTCCATCATCAGCATTTCAATAAAGTATTCAACCTCTTTTTTTTTAAGGGATTCTAGAACGGTGAAGGGGATATCCTTATTGTCCTTAGCATCTGTCAAGCCTTCCATCCGCAGCCAATCGAAGAACTTCTTATAATCATGCAAGTAACCGCTTATCGTCGTAGGAGAGAGGCTGGCACGTCTCTTAGCACGGACAAAATCTGTAACATAGAAGGGTAGGTGTTCAATAGCTTGTTCAATATGTCGTTCTGCTGAAATTGTCTTTCTTGTTGGAGCTGGCAATGATGGTCCTCCTTTATCAAATATCTCATTTTATTAGAAGAATTTTTTGTTATTAAAATTGCTTTTAAAGCGTGAAGATAAAATTTGTTAACTTAGAATTAAGGTCATCGCAGGATAAAAACCTACAGCATAAAAGACGATTCCTGATACGTATATCTGGGGGAACGAAGTATCATTATTCCTGGATTTAAAGTATCGATTCATTAAATAAACAATGATAGGAAAGGCAAATACCCAACTTAATCCTACAAATAATTCAATATTACTCATATAAATTGCCCTCCATTCTTCTCAATGTGATAGTTCTAATTTGAAAGGGTTTTACAAGAAGCAATTTCATGTTTTTAACTCCTTGAAATAGAATCCGCCTCTATTTCCTGTTCAAGAATTATGACATAGTTGTTCATAATCGCCTCGAAAGTTATATAGACAAAGCCAATTAGAACTATATTGTACATGCAAGAAGCAACTCCCCCAATTCTTAGTCATCGTGAAGAGGTTATAAATCGCACTTAATTTGTTCCTTTTCGCAAATGAATCCATCTATAAAAATTATGTGTCATGTACTTATTCCGCTATTCTGAAAAAATGCAATTGTTCGCTCCGATAATCTATATGTATTTCTTCAATTATCCACGAAATATATTTTCCCATCCATCTCCAAGCTTCCTGAATCCCAACAGGTTAAGATACCAACTAAAAGGGGTTTTCTTTTCTTTTTTAACCCTTGCAGCCATCAAGTTTGTTGAAAGCATATCTCCTATGATCAATATTAGGCAGGACCAGTAAGAGTATCATAATTTGAAATGAATATATTGCCACTATAAAAAGCTCTTCGAACCCGAACACATCATTCACCTCGTTTCTTTACTGGTGTTTTCATTGAACTCTGTTGTTGCAAACGCATCCCAGTACCAAAAATCGAATTTAGGTTTCAGTGATGAAAAATGTTTTATCTTAAATTCACGATTTTGGTGATATGATTCCATGCTTTCAGACATGCCAAAAACTTCTATGATCGTCGATGGTTTTGTGTCCACCAGTATGCCATCTGGTACATACCCAGCCCAGTCTGGATTTTCACTCGTCAGGGGCCTTATCACTGCACGTTGGGAATCGCACAATTGATTGTACAGCTGCCGTTCATATGAACTTTCAATAGGGGCGCCATAGTCATTAATAGGTACTAAAGCAAAACTCAAAAATCTTGGCGTTTTGTCGTATCCAGGACTCTCAACAAAACCTCCTGCAATATATGGACCTGGCATTTGCCGAATTGCGGTATATGCTTTTTGGAACAAGTGGGCAGGTACGTCTAATTGGCGGAAAGTATCGGATTTAGGGCTCCTTAACGATAGCCGGTATGTTTCGTCGTTCTTCTGGATACCATCATCGGCTAATAGTAGCATAGTGAAGGCGGCACTTTTTTGACCTGTATTCTTAGCGATCAGTGCAACCTTGCCTTCTTTTTCTCCTTTATAGAGGAGTTCTTGAATCGTGAAGGTTTTGTTTGTATAACCCCTTGTCGTATGAGTTGTTAAGCGTTCAAAAAGTGTGGTCACATCGTTTTTTGGGTAGGGCGATTTCTTGTAATAAGAAAACTGGATAATGTCGTTCCATGCCTCTGTAATCATCCTTTTCATTGCAGCAAAAACACTGGGCTTATAGGTAGATGTTCCATTGGCATTGCTAGAAGGAAGGGGAGTACCATCTGGATTGGACTTGGGTTTCTTTTGCTTTAAGCCCTTTTCTAATTGGAAATCTTGTGTATCGAACTTGATTTCAATTTTGCCATCGTTCCTCTTTACAAACCCTTTTTCATATCCCGAATTGGATGGAATATATACTCCTTCTTCACGTTTATAATGACAGGTGATGCTATGCTGGTCCTTATCCTTTGATTTAATGTAGAAGAAATCATGAACACTATTATGGATAGGGATCATTATAGGGCGAAGTATCATACAAGAGCAGAATAATTCAAGTTGACCTTCATGATATAACTTTCGAATAGGTCTTAATTTGTTGTTTTTAGCGGTAGAATCTAGTGAAAAATAATGGTCGTGCGTCATGTGTTCTGTATGGCCGTTGCTATTTTTAAAAATAAATGAATGCAATTGGAATTCCTCCTTATATCGGTAAAAGAACAAAATGAACCTTTTATAGTTTACTGGGTTTTAATAGTGGAAAACAAAGATATTCTCACCTTTTGGACTTTTATGTCTTTCGTTTAGGATAAGAAAGTATGTACATACATTTCATGCTAAAGACAAAAAACTATGTACTTTACATTATTGAATGAAGCTTTCCAAGATTGATAAATGTTCTTTATGCGTGTAGAAGGACATCAAAGTTAGGACGATGTCGATGTATCACAAGTCTGTTAGTAGAAGCTATTGTACAGTGACAGTCCTAACTTTGGTGTCCTTAGTTGGAAGACATGAAAGTTGGGACTGTTTTAAAGTAGAGACAGGCAAGTTAGGACAGCTTGTGAGAAAGCCTAGGGATTCATGTACAGGCTATCCTATTCTTAATACAAAATTGCTGTAGAGTCCGCTGGAAAGTCATTTTTAATAACAGTCCTAACTTTGATGTCCTTGTACAATGCGATTGAAAGGTCGTGCGTAAATGTTCTTTTCAAATACCTATTATGCGCTAAATCTAATTTAAGTGCACAATAGCTTTGACCTTGTTGAATTTAATCAAAAGGAGAGAATGGCTATGGAAGGCCGAACTGTATGAGTTAACATTTAAACCTTCTTTCGTTAACTGCATATACAGTACTAAATGAATTCCAAAGCCGTGGCTTTCATAGTAATTCTTTATATTATCTAAAATGGAAGGGGAGTTGTCTAATATCGGACCTAGCAATGGCCGTGCACTAAGCGACAAATTGTTAGCATGAATTTCTCTAATGAGGGTTTTCCTTCAACCTATTTGGCTATTTAGCAGTTATAGCCAGTGGTAAATTAAAGAAGTACATACTTTGGTGTCATTATTTCAGGACAAGAAAGTATGTACATTTCATGCACCAAACAAAAAAACATGTACTATATAAATGGAAAATCCGAGCTGTACATAATTTCTTGTCCCTCTAAAAACCTAGGGCACGTAATAGTGGGTACCGCCTGTCATATAAATTTCGTTAAAAACTTGTTACTTTTTTAGTGAGAATAGGTATATTTGAATTGTTAAGACCTAATTCTTCAATCTGTTTATCAATATTAAACTCATCTCCGAAAACGTGAAGTGTATTTCCTCTTATTATCATTCGATTTCCGAATTCGTCTTTGAAAGAATAGAAATCGGAATGAAAGTTAAGAGTTCCATCTTTTACAATGTAAATATAGGTTGCAACAGGTGTAAAATGCACTAATAATGTAGTCGTAAAAAGGTCTCCTTCCTATTTTTCGCTAGTATCCTTTATACCCACGTTTGTCATTTCACCTCCTTATCTTTGGTATTTTCATTTTTTAAACAAGGTTATACCGCCTTTTTGTTGTTTAGAAAGAGTAACAGTTATATTTCGTTTTTCTTCCTCAAACCTCATTCTTAATTTAGCAAGTCCAAGTTCATACTCTAAATAATTTTTGTGTTGTTCTTCTGTGAATACATGAAATTGAATGATTTCATTTGTTGATATTGCTGTATATCCATCAGTAGTAGTGTTCCGACGATCAACATGTAAATACTTATTCGGTTCTAAAGACGTCTCTATTGATTTTAGTAAGTCGTCAAATTCACTTTGAACGAAATCTGGTGAGTCTGTAGCTACGGTTTCTGTAAATCTTTCTTTATTATCATTCTGTATAAATACAATCTTGTACTTTACCAAATTGACGAATCTCCTTTTAATAAAAGTAATAGTTAAGTGTTTCTTGTCCATGTACATAATTATACCATGCCTTCTGTAATTAATACATCTTTGCACTAAACTTGAATTTAGCGCAATTAAGGAGACGGACAAATATTTTTGTTATTAAGTTCTTTAAGTAAGACTTCCATCCCCTCTTTACTTAAATAAATGCCAGGTAGAATTTCAGATACATTTTCGGAAGTAATTCCTGTTACCAAACAAGTTAGGACTCGCTTCTTGAAAGTAATAGCATTTTCAGTGGCAATAAATTCTATTGTTGTTTTATCTTTAATTCCTATTTGTTTTAAAATATGTGGGGGTATAATAATTTTACCTTTCTGATTCACACGTATAACTTTTCCTGTATGCTTCATGACAATTCCCCCTTACTTAAGCAGCGCTGCCAAAAGTATTCAAATGCTTCCTCTAAATTGTTATCCCTAACAAACTCGGCATAAGCAAATAGTTGTTCTGGCACTTGCCTATCATTTTGTAAATGTAAAATTAAGCAGTCTAAGCACTTTATCTTGCCCGAATCATCATCTTCAGCAATTACTAAGTGGTTTGTTTTTTTTTCTTCGAATCGAGTTTTACTCATTAATTCATCTATTTGTGAAACGAATGATAAAATAAACTCCAATTCCCCCCAATCTATTTCCACTGCAGATCCAGCATGGAAATGTTTTTGAAGTGCCTGTTTCTCCAAGTCTCTTTTGATGGACTTTAAATAATTCAGTTTATTCATTTTCCCCACTCCTTTATTTTGATCAAGTATTTTATTCACTTGATGTATTGCTTATTTAATGACTAAAGAACAAAATAGTAATACCCCTGAACTAACCTTGGCAAGTTTGTTCTGACGGAAGACTTTGCTTATATCGACGAACTATCCAGAAGTGTTAAATATGCTGTGTGAAAAGTTAAAAGCTTGATTAACACGTTCAATGATTTTGTAGATGATTTGAATATTGTTAGCCGAGTTGAATTAGATTATAAATCCGTAATAAAGCAAAAACAGTTGCAATTAATCCGATGAATCTAAGCAGCTTCGACCTGGCAATTGATAAGATGCGCCAAACGAAAAATACTCAATACAAAAATTAAAATGAAAAACACATTCATTCTTTTCACCCTTTCTTTAGTTTTATATCATAATGTTATATTATAAATGGTATAGAGTCAAGTGAGATAGAGTGGCGTTGTTCTTAGTTTCCATTCTTCTTGGAAGAGTATATATTCTTCCTCCAACCATTCAAGTAACCGTTTTACAAGATTTAACTCAAACTGTCTTCGATAGAATTTAAAGAAACGATTCGGGAATTTTATCTTGATTGGTTCGTTTATTTTGATTTTTAATGCATATTTTTCCGGGAATGGTGTGATGTACGGTTGATATGGATTATGAATTGCAAACCAATACTTATTGTGCCGAATATAAATTGGGTACAATTCACGTCTTTCTAAAAGAAACTTAAGAAAGACACTCTCTTCTATACAAACAGTTAATTCAAATACGCTTGTATTAATATTCTCATTTATTTCAATATGCCACATATTAGTTCACCACTCGATAATTTTTATGATTGACCACTGTTAGTTCAGTTTCGATATTCAAGAACTTTTGATCCTCAATTTCCATTTTTGCGATTACGGATTGTTCTAGAACCTGCTCAATTATGTCAACTATTTTTTGGGGTTTTTTAATAAATTCTATTTCTTTTCCACATGTCGCATCATTATAAGCTTTATGAATTTCTTTCGTTTTAGTTGCCCATGTCATCTTAAATCCCCCTTATTTTTAACAAAAAAACCCTGAATGCACGCGAATAGTCCGCGTTCATTCAGGGTAATCCTGTTTATTTATACAATACATATTTTATCATCAATGATTTGTTACTACTATAAGATATAAGCCCATTATACATTATAATTACCTCTAAGGGACATTAAAAGTATGAGTACCGCCCTCTACCAATGAACCTTAATACACTACATTCTCCTGGAGTAGCTATATCGAATTTGAAAAAAGAAAAAAATCTCTGTTAGATAAGACTTTCCTCTCGATATAATAAGTTAAAATACGAAACCTAATTGTTCGTTTGAATTTAGTTGCAAATGATACTTACTTTCTTCTTTAACGGTATTCTTTCGATTTTTGAAAAAAACCTCCGCTATTTTGTTCCCAATCGCTTGGAAGATACCCCCGTCTACCGATTGGCCAATCATCTCATACGACCTAATTTTAGAAATGCAAGCTGCTCAACAAGAAATTTATGAGAACAATCAAAAACGATCAGAGTATGTCATTCTTCAAGAAGACTATAAAAAAGAACGAGACCTCATTCACAAAGACGTGCAAGAAATTGAAGATTTGAAAAGTAAATTGAGATTTCTTGTTGCAGGTAATGATGCAAGAAAAAGAAACTTAGACGTAATGTTCGAACTTGGAGCAGAAAGAAAACAAGAAGTAGCAGCTTTAATTGATCCAGACCTTTCAGTTTTCAATACTAAACTTTCTAAAGTTGAAGAAACAAACCGAAAAATCAGAGAAAATAATAAGAAGATGGAAGTTGAAAAATCCCTGACTTCCAAGAAACTTCTGTATGATAGTCTCACGGATAAGATAGATGCAATTGAAGATGAAAAACAAACAATGATGAAAGAAGCTAAATTCCCTGTGGAAAATTTTTCGTTTGATGAATCAGGTGTGCTCTATAATGGCGTTCCATTCAAGCAGTGTTCAACTGCAGAACGGCTAAGAGTTTCTATGGCAATGGCGATGTCACTAAATCCTGAACTTAAAGTTATTCGTATTATGGATGGTAGCTTGTTGGATTCAGCTAAAATATCCGAAGCTTGAGTTTCTTCTAAAGGAAGTCCGTCTAATAAAACTGGAAGAGAATCAGATAGTAATTTCAAATTTTTAAGTTCTCTGTTTACAAGAGTCCTTTCATCATAAACCATCTTCTTTTCTTCATCCAATTCAGAAGGATTTTTTGGAAGCTTCACCATATCCAATAAGATTTCAAGCTGTTTTTTATTATCCAAGTTAGAAAAAGAAAGTGGATCAAATGATAATTTTCCGACCAAGTTATTCATCATTGATTGAGGGCTTGAGAAAACAGTTCCATCTTTACTTTCGACTTTCAACGTGGATTTATCATTGCTGGTCCATTTCCTTGTTGCAATTATATCACCTAAATCTAAGGTAACAAAAGCGCTTTCTTCACCATCTCGAATTGCACGAGTTGTGTTTGACCCCTTAGTTGCGTCAGCTCCACCAAGTGCTAACCAAATGCTATCTAAAACAGATGATTTGCCTTGACCATTTTTCCCACTGATAACTTGCAAAGTTCCGTTTGGAACAATCTCCACAGCTTTTAGACCTTTTACATTTTCTGCAACTAACTTGATAATTTTCATTTTGATCTCCTCCAAATAATGGGATTATTATTACTTAGAGGATTATATCTAGTGATTTCAAAACGTAAACTAAATAAAAAAAGAGCAGCTTTACGCTACTCCCTTTTAGTACAGGATTCAACAAAAAATATCACTCAGTAATAAAAGTTGAAGGACCTGTTAGGTAATACCCTATCACATACAAGATTATGATATGTACTGGATAGAAAATATAAAAGAAATATTTCATCCCTGCGCCTTTTTTATTATTATACAATAAAATAAGTGGCAAGGACGCTATCATCATCCATTGAAAACTAGGAAATGCAAAAACTAGTGTGTTCCAACCGTTGATAAGGTGTCCCCATTTGTAAGATGCACAGAAAAAACCTATAGAAAAGAGAGCATACACCATTACAATATTTATCTTGCTATTTAGAACCTTATAAAGTAATACTCCCATAACAATAGGCAAGGGACCACCTTCTACCAATACAATATTACCCAGTATAGAACCCCAAATATGACCATTGGCTACTGGCGTATTAAAATTAGGGAATCCAATTACATCAGCTAAAAATACAGAAAGAATAAAGGTTACTACTTGCCATATACAAAAATATAAGACCAATTTTGTTTGTCTTTTTTCAAGTAAAGTCAAGATTAAGGCTATAAGAAATAATGGAGCAAAGAAATTTGTAGTTAAATCCTCTATACTAAGACCTCTAAAAATATAATTAATCAGTAAGTTAATAAAAGCCATTCCCAAACTAAACAAATATAGACGTGTCAAGTAGCTTCTTCGGTTAGATGTATATTGAAAGCCTATCACGAGTGTGAAAATAAAAATTGGGACAGCAATTCGTCCAATCCAGCGAAACCATTCGGGAGTACCTGGAATAAAAAAACCAATATGGTCAAAAGCCATAGCAATTAAAGCTATCACTTTTAATGTAGTTGTACTCATATCATCAAATTCTCCCTAATTTTAAGATTACGTTATCAAACACTGTTGTCTTCCATTAGGTATTCATCTAACAAATCAATGGTTAAATGAAAATGTTGAGAGCAGACTACTTAGGAACCAGATCAAACAGGATGATTCCTAAGATTGAGCGCAATCAAGTTTTTCGCTTGTTCTAAAAAGCATAAACCCAAATTACTAGAAAAGCAACATTCTAATTAAACACAGTTAGAATTATAAAAAGGGTATGAGAAACTCACACCCTTTTATAATTATTGGATATATCCTTCAAATTTACTAGGCCAAGCAGCTTGAATGTAATAATTTGCTGACTTATCCAATGTAAGTGGTATAGTTGCCTCCCCACCAGGTACGATAGTTACCCCCATTCTCAAAGAATCCACAAGTAATTTTTTTTCTTTGAATTCAAAATTTAAATTTTTAGTGCTGCTAGTGTTCTTTACATATATTACAACTGAACTTTTACCTGTGAAAAGATAATCTGAATATAATATATTATTATTTGCTGCTCCACCAAAAGGATACTTACCTTTGGTACTTAGATTCCAAACACTTGTTGGGTATGACGTTGAAAAAGGAGTTATCTCCCCAGTTGCTGGCTGTCCGGGAGCTACTTCTGTTAAGCCTACATTTTCATGTTTTTCAGAATCTCCGTTTTCTTCTGCACTAGCAAAAGTATTCACTGAGAAGACAAATAAAGTAGATAGAAACATTACTGTTAAAAATTTCTTCAATTTCATCACTCTCTTCTTTTTTTTTAAGTACACACTTATCATAGATTACAATTATGGAAAATGCAACCTTTTCATCCAAATTTCGAGCATTAAAAGCAATAAAAACACTTTTGCTTATGTATTTATGCTATTTTCTAGCAAAATTTATCGAAATGTTGCTTTTTCCATTTACAAAGTATGCATCTGAAAACTTGGAGAAAAATCCATGCTTAAATGATGACTATACATTTCACATGAAAAAGGATAATTATTAATAAAAAAAGAAGCAGCCTAAGCTACTTCCACCTTTTGGGTTATCCCTTTTCTTGTGATGTATACGCCAGTCGCCCCTCTTGAACCTGTTAGCGAAAGAGTCGATGAATCCACTTTAACTTTATCGGTGACCATTGTGATTGTAGTATCTGTTTCCAGCGTTACCATATCAACGAGATCTTGTTTAAGATTGTACGAATTCTTCAAGAACTTTCTATTTCCTAAGAAGGCTTCCAAGTTTATTTTGGAAATACGATTGTTAGAATACACAGCAAGGATGAATTTATATTTTTCGTCTAGAATCGAATAGGAAGAAATTTGAACACTCCTATTGTCTATTAAAGCTGGAAGATAAGTTCCTAAGCTCGTGGCTCTAGTCTCTTCAATATCTTTCGAATGGACTTTATAGCAAATTCTGTCTGTTCCAAAGACAAGAATTTCTGAACGATTATCTGTTTCAAAAGTCTTTGAGACTTTGTCTCCTGGTTTGAGGTTAGGTTCTTGTTGTCCACGGAATTTATAGACATACCCCTGTTCAGTCAAATATAGAGTTATTGGGTAATTAGGTACTTCTTCAGAAAGATCAAGGTGGATTCGTTCTCCCACTTCAAGAATTTCAGTTCTCCGAGCTTTTCCATATTTATCTTTTGTTTCTTTAAGGCCTTACAGTTCGAACATGAATATGCTAGTCAATGATCTTCCAAAAGTTCTTGGTGTGTGGAATGTTATTACTGAATGGATTAAATGGAGAAGAACTTGCATCGAAAAAGGACTCGTCCACGATATTAAGAAGATGAGTTTGAAAAAAGAAAAAAATCTCTGTTAGATAAGACTTTCCTCTCGATATAATAAGTTAAAATACGAAACCTAATTGTTCGTTTGAATTTAGTTGCAAATGATACTTACTTTCTTCTTTAACGGTATTCTTTCGATTTTTGAAAAAAACCTCCGCTATTTTGTTCCCAATCGCTTGGAAGATACCCCCGTCTACCGATTGGCCAATCATCTCATACGACCTAATTTTACCTATATTTTCTGTTAAGGAAAACCAAGCGGGTACACGGAAAATCTTCATCAATTCTTGTATTGTAAGAAATCGAAATGATTTTCTATCATCCGACAATACGTACGAATTTGATGCAGTCTGACTCGTATAGCGTTTTGGAATACATTGCAGCTCAGTTGCATCGCTAGCAACAAAAGTCTTTTCTAGGCTGCGATCTTTCCAGGAACCACCATTTTTACCACGGTCGTTGAAGTTCTTCTTCCAACTATCGACAGACTTCCATTCATAATTTTGCGCATCTGACTTATTGAAAAACTCCCGTAACTTTTTACGTCGAGGAGATTTTGGTGGTTTCGGAAATTCAAAAGCTAAGAAATCTTCTTTTGAGCGAAAAGCGCATGCATAACCTCTTTTCCTCCTGGCGATAGAAGTAAATTCATGACTTTCTAATGTCTTTTCGGACCAGTAAGGATAATCCTCTTTCAATAACGCTTGTAAGCGTCTGTAACTATCGCTTTTGTACCACTGAGGGACATTTTCAAAAAATACAATTCGACTCTCTGCAGTTCTAATAATTTCACTTGCAGCAAGTATTAAGTCATTCATGACCCCTTCTAATCCGTGACCTAGAGAACTTGATTCATTACATGGTAATGTTGCAAGTGTTATATCTGCTTTAGGTAAAGTAGAAACGTCACGAAGATCTCCATTAAACAAATAGCTACTTGGGAAGTTATGTGTAAACACTTCTGCGCTATCATCTTCTAACTCTATGGCACCAACGCTTGTAAATGCACCTGTTTCTTCAAAGGCTGCTGTACCAAACCCTGCACCTGCACAAACAGATAGTACAGAAATTCGATTATCGGTTGCTTTCACGAACGTTTCCTTTTCGAATAGATTGAACACCAGTGGTCGAATTACCACTTTGCTTTCTAAGTTTTGGCAGTTTCGATAGACGCTTATTTCTACTTTCTGGCGGACACGAATAATTGATTTATATCGGTTACTAGCTGTATCTACCAGTGGTTGAACATAAGGTGAATCTCCATTGCCGACTTTCCGTCCACTCACTGATACTTGCGTATCCTCAATAGAGATTGGTTGCGTCTGAATAGTGATTTCCTTCGTGACCTCGTCCATGGACACATAAAGAATTTGGCCTTTTTCAAAGCCAGCACGCCTGCATACAAGCGATTGCAACCATACTCTCGGGGTTTCTGGATCATTCTTACTGGATACCGTATACACCTTTTTTAGTAACAATTCCATACCTTCATTTACTTGATTTTTATTACTATTAATTTGTTCCTCTCGTTCCGCTGTACAATTCATATAAATAACACCCTTCCCAAAAGTTTTGTATCTATTACTTTCGTGTGAAAATGCAAAAAAGCCTTTGGGTTGTTTGGTTGCATAGCAAAAAAGAAAAAATGCTATGGTACACAAACAGCCCAAAGGCTTGAAATAGTCGTCACCGCAGAATCACACCAAAAAGTGGATTTGCATTAAAAATAAAAAGTAAAAGATCTACATACAGTATACGAGTTTTCTTTGACTTACTCAATCTTATATTCAGGTATTTCTGTAAATCCTTTTGGTAGCTCTGTTTTCCCTCCATACTCACACATTAAAATATTGGAGTTTACTTTTGCTGAAATTATATTTTTTGCTAGGTCTAATTCCATTTTAGATAATGTGGTAAATCCACATTTTAAATGGCCTTCAATGTTTCCCTCCACATTTCTCATGTCGAAAAATAAAAACCAATAGGATACTTGATTGTTAATATCGTTACTGATTGTTCTTTGTTTTTCCATAGTACATTTCCCCTTTTATAGAAGTTTAAGTCAAGAACAAAAAAGCACCGCTAAACAGAGAGGTATCCCTCTTGTTTAGCGGTGCTTCCGCTTTTGTTACAGTATTGACTTAGATTAATTATAGCATCTCCATATTTACTGTCAATACTATATTATTAAAACTACAAAGGACCACAAGAAATGATATGCTCTATGTTTCATATATGGCTAGATATAGAAAAAACCGATAGAAGAATATTACTCCTAGTCTCAGTTTTGTAGAAGAATCAATACAATTGATTCCTCATTGTTATTCCTGTTATAGCAATATCCCTCACTACTTTCTTTACAGAGAACGTGGTCAGGAACAGTTGAATTAATGGTAACAAATTTACGTTGTTTTTCAATAGTTCCTTTTGATGTGATCCTTTGCTCGTATTCTCGAAATTCTTTCTGTAAACGACTAAATCGGTTGAACCACAGTAAGCATTTAATTATCTTTTCACTTTTCTTTCTTTACATTATGTGTCGACAGCTACTTAAAGTTAAGCACTTTTTTACCTGAATTACCCTTTAAAGTATTTTTCTCTTATATTTTCTTTGAAATCTAGTAAAGGTGTTGCACAATAACCTGTTTGATTGAAATCTAACGTTGGATACGCTTTGATTTTGGATTTTATCGCTATACCAGACTGCTCTAGTTTTATTATGTGGGAGTTATAACGCTTGATTAATGCGGTTTGGGGCGTTACTTCACCTGTGCTGCTGTCTACCCATCTTACACGATTATAATTTTGCATTATTACTAGAGCTTCGAAATGAGTCGCTATTTTATTTTCTTTCTTGAATGATTTTAAATCTCTTTCATCTATACTTATTTGCTCACAAAATTCTTTTAACGTAACTATCTATACCCCATTGTAGATGATGAAAGGAATTTTACTTATTTTCGGGGGTCTCACACCTTTATATTTGCTCAGAAATGTTACTAAGATATCAAGTGCTTTAATAAAATCGACCTCTATCTTTTTACTTAGGGTTCTTACTATGTCTATGGATAACCCGTTTGCATCTGTTAGTTCTCTTTGCGTGCTGTAGGTTACCCCTTTATACGTATAGGAGTGTTGTGAGGTTCTGGGCGCTACTGCTTTTAATATCGATTTTTCCAAAGACCATCCTTGATGCATACGCTTTATGACAGAAGTTATTTGTACTCCGTAGTGATTACTAAGTTCTATAAGGTTATTGTAGAGTTTACCTTCAAATTCTACGGTTTCGTTATTTAAGAGTTCCGTTACTACGATTTCTGGATTATGGCCGGTCGATATTCTTTTAACTAGTATGTTGTAATCAATACCGTAGTATTCAGATAGTAAAATGACGTTTTTATGCGTTTTACCGAATACTGTTAAGCTATATTTTGAGTATCCCATGTTTACGGCTTCTTCTGGAGTATCTCCTGTCTTGATACGCCCGTATAATACAGACGGTTCTATGTTGTAGGATTCCGCTAAATGTCTTAGGCTTGTATAACTCTTACCGAAGGCTAAAACATTGTATCCGTTCTTTTCCTTTTTATCGCTGTTATCTGCAGACAAATTTTTACCTCTTTCAAAATAATTTGTTATAAAATACTCCGGACTTAGTAAAAAACTTTATTTCTCAATAAAGATACATTAATCAGCACATATCTCTTCATCAATTAAATCCAAGTACCTGTCCCAACATTTTTCGCAATAGATAGATCCTTCCCACTTCGTGTAGTTATCTTTTTCTCTTTGCTTTTCTTGGCAGGTATGACAAATAATCAGTTCAATAATAATCGCAGTCATTTTGAATTCTCCTCTCGTTCGATGTTCCTTCGAATTGCTTCTTCAATGTATTCACTCATAGTCATGTCTCTTTGATTAGATATGTCCTGTAACGAATCCAACAAATTGCTCGGTAAGTCCACAGTAGTACGCCTATAACCGCTGATTAGATTCCATGCTCCATGCACTTGCTCTACTTCACCTAATTGAAGGAATGACATGATAAGGCCTTCTGTAATCGTTTCTGGTACAGGTATAGACAATTTCATCAAACCACTCTTTATTGACAATGCAATCTCTGTATCATGCTCTCTCAAACGGATGTTTTCAATCCCCCATACTTGATAGACAAAATCGAGAAACTCAAATGATTCAACCAAATTTTTCGGTAGCAAGAAATCCGTGTATGCAACTGCGCGTTTATTTGTTTGATGAATTAAATATGCTGCCTCATACTGAAATTTATTGATTCCGTCTTCGTAAGGGATCCATGTACGTGATTGTAAATAAAATCCCCATTCAAGATTTTCATTCCGTAGCACTCGAATATCCTGACCATTAGGGGCAAGAAATCTTTGATAAAGTGCAATGTCATGCTTTGATTCGTAAAATTCAGCCCGTAAACCGCGTCTGGGAGTCGTCCGAAGAACTACCTGTTGAATCTGTTCAGCCAATTCATCAGATATGGAGTAGCCTTTCGCTTCGTCTCCCAGCAGTATTTCATCAATGGGGAGATTGTTCTCTTTAATGATTGTATAGATTCTCGAAACTGGTACGCCTAATTGTTTCGCCAGTTCTGAAGGACGTAGACCCGTAGGTTTGTTGCGTCTGCGTTCTTCTGCAAGGGCATCGACTTCTTCTCTCTTATACCTGGCTTCACGAACCAACCGCTGCGGATCCGATATCTTAATGATTTTCTTTTGTTTAGCATAATGGTAAACAGTTGGTTTAGAAACACCTAGTATATCTGCCACTTCTTGTCGTGTGTACCATTCATTCACTTCAATCACCTTTTCTCTTTGGTTATAACAACAACAGTTGTTTCGTAAGCATTTGACTTGTTCTCGAAAGTAAATAGCAATCCAATTAACACCATCATATAACCTAAAGTCATTAAATCAAACATATACCAGGTTATCCTTTAGATTTATTAGCATTTAAGGATTCTGAGGAAGAAGTAGCTATTCTTTAAACCCGTAGCTACTTGAGTAATTATCAATGGACCAAATTCCTCTGCCTGCATTCTTAGCCTCATCTTGTGCCTTCTCATAAGTTTCCAGATAACGTGTATTGGGGGGCGTGATATAAGCGATTCGAGCAAGTCCTTCCATTACAAGAATCTCGCCTATATTGACTTTATCTATGTATACATACGCAAGTAATCTTCCATATTTATCCATTCTTTCCCCTACGTCGAATTCTATAGAAACAACACCACTTTTCAGCAATTCTTTATTACGAATTTTAGCTTCTATTCCAAAGGGTTGATTTTTACCATTTGTCACTTCGGGGGTATCCAAAAGTAAATATCTTACATTTATAACTTTATTATCATATCTAATTTTAATCGTATCGCCGTCTATTACGGATATTAATTCGACTGGTATCTGTTCGGTGGTGCCGCCTGTTTCAATTTTATTAGCGGGCGCCGTCGTTTCCGGCTGTGCGTTATCTGAACCAAGCAGATCACCTAAAATGCTATCTACTTTATCTTTACCAACGGATAGTCCTTCTTCCACCTTTTTCTGCCCTTCTTGCGTCGCTTTTTCAACGACTTTACCCACCTCTTCTTCAACTTTTTTATTGATTTCTTCAGATAACTCATCTGTTGGAACCGAGCAAGCCGTTAATATAACGGCGCAAAGCAGTACTAAAAAATTATAGAAAAACTTCATGTGCCCTATACCTCCTATAAGATTTATTAATCAACATATAATTTTCTTTCAGAACCTGTCGGTTGTACTGTTTTGGATTTTCTTGATTCGTTGTCAGATGAATGTTCGATATGCACAGTACGACTGGAATTTACATCTTCTATTTGTTCCTGTTTATCCAAAGAGTAATTTAGAAGGAGGTGTAGAGAAGTCACTGAGTACTGGGTCATAGCTTTCAATGCCAAGTGATGGAATTGTATAGATTTTCTCAGCAACGCCGAAATTCTGAGTTGTGATTGCTTGGTAGAATGCTTCAACAGCTTCTTTCGCTTCTTTCATATTGATTTCAACCTGTTGCTTGTCATGCTCTAATGCATCAGTTGTAGCGCCCGTCTGATGCGGCACCCAAAGTATAAAGAAAGTAGAAGCAATTGTCAGTAGCAATACTTTTCGGGCGCTTGTACTAAAGATGAACATACGTAATCCCACCGCCATCCTAATCATCATCTGTATGGATTTTTCTTTTTGAGTTACTTGGTGTAAAAGTAATAGGATTATCGTCAATTTCTACTGAAGAAATATGAATTTGTCGTGTTTGATTTTTAGATGGTAACAGGGTTTCATCGATATCTATCTCTTCTTCATTAGAATTGTTTTCGTATCTTGTAAGTAACTGTTCGACACTTTCTTCAATATCGACCTGGTTTGAATCACGGTACGTGTTTCGTACACGTGGTGAAGTGCTGTTTGTCCTGTCATTATCTTGGCGGGTAAGAAGACTAATTCCAAAATACGAGATAACTAAAATGAATAAAATAATTGATAAAACAATGATAGTTTTACTCATAGCGGCGGATAAAGCATTAGTTTCACCCGTAGACTTTTTTTCCTGTTTGTCTCCAGAGGCTATTGCGTTATCATATGATTTGTTTCCATCAGATAAATTTATCAATGTTCTACCATCAATGTGGTCTAGTTGAACGAACTGGTAATCTGGATTGCTACTTGTCTCGTTGTTTTCAAATAAGCTCAAACTTGCCTTTAATCGCTTGTCGTTCCTATAGGGGTTAGATGAAATTAAATACAAAGTCTTGTCATCCTGTAGCGGAAGTTCGTTTAAGATGTACAGTCGTTCAGGCGTGATTCGTTCATCGCTTTCTTGTTGGTCACTATTCCATTCTTTTAAATAAGTGGAAATAGAGTGGATTGTGTCACTTTTTAAAGTAGACATTTCGGGTGAGGCCATTTCCGCAGCTACACCATAATTACCTTTTTCCATTTCATTAAAGAAGCGAAAAATCAAATCGCGTTCAGACAATTCTTCGACTGATTTTGTAAGTGATATAGATTGAATGTATTTTACATAGCCTTCAATTGACAATTTCCAATCATTATCTTTGCCAAGAGTTACTAAGACATCCTGATAAAAATCAAAACCATCTGGGTTAGTTGATCCTTCACCTCTCAACCGAATATTTGCATGGAAGTTTTCTTTATCTACTTCTTCAATGGATACAACTTCATACTCAATTAACGTATAGTTTTCTTGCGGATATAGATAATCGAAATAATCTGCAGTACTTTGTATGTTTTTGTATTGGGAATAGGGGGATTCTCCTCCTATTATTGGTAGGGAATAATATTCCGCTGCAATACCGAAGTTCTGTTTGACAATGGCTTCGTAAAAGTCGTTGACAACCTGTTGAGCACTTGTATTAGAATTAGCTTTTATGTCACTTGGAAATGTAAACGTAAATAGAAGAAGTATCATACCTAACAGGATCGAGATTTTTTTGTATTTCGTTGAGGACAAAGTGTTTCCTCCTTTCTTTAAATTCAACTTCTTATTCCACTTTATGAAAAAATGTGAGTAGTTGAGTATTAGAGTGTTTTTCTCACTAAATTTAATCATCATCGATGTGGATTTTTCAGAGACGGTATTGGTTACATCTGGAAGATGGTTTTCAACGTTAATGTTACTTTCATTAATTCTTGTTTCATTCTTCAAGGGCTTTCCTCCAAATAAGATCGGGGAATCCAGTCATTATGACTTCCCCGTCCTCTCTAAATTGGATTTCAAATTGTCTTTTCTCCATTTGCTCAATCGAATAGCGTTCTGTGAAAAAATGGGTTGTTTGATTATCTGAGCCACGAATACCAGTTGCAGCGACCTTCTCTTCCTCGAATCTTCCGTCGATTAACACATCAATATAGGACAGGACCTTCTCACCTAGAGGCATTCGTTCAATTTCTGCTTTATAAAAGCCGCTGAACATGATAATACCTATTTCTTTTGCATTTAATGCTTGTACCAATTCCAACAAGGGCTTAATCTGTAAGAAAGGCTCCCCACCACTGATTGTTACATGTTGTTGTCCTACTGGAAGCTCGTCTAGTATATCCGTTACAGTTAGCTCCCTCCCGTTTTTCATCGGATGAGATGCTGTGTTGAAGCACCCAGGACAGGATAGCGTGCAGCCTTGAAAGTGTATGACTGTCCGATCAAACGGTCCGTTAACAACCGAAGACTGAGTAATTTGGTGAATATACATTGTTTTAGTCCCCCTCTTGCTCGAATAGATCAGTATTTGAGTTTCCCCTAACGGAACCACAGAAATAAATTAAAAAGCAGGAGAATCGACAGTATGAAAGTCATTCCTTCTAAGATATTAAATTTGTTGTTAAGAAGAGGGAGCATGAAAAATTTCGGTTTCAATTCTAGCTCATCGTAAATAGAAATTAGCATCTTTCCAAATGTCTTACAATCATGCAAATCGGTTATTATAAGATTAATTAATTGTGTACGCTTTTCTTGTGAGAGGTATTGGTTATCTGTTAATGTCTTTTCTAGTAATTGGTTATGAGTAAACTGGCATTCTTTTATGAAGAATTCTACGGTATGCGAGCGGTTATCCTTTAGTAGTTGTACAACGACCCTTTGAATACTTTCACCTTTAAGTTTGAAATTGTATTTTCTTATGGCTATTTTCCTCGCGCTAAAATACGTAATAGGTATCATAAACACTTCCTTTTAAATGCTAACTATGGATCTATTACGATTTGTTCTTCAAATGGTTACTTTCTCTATTCGTTTCATAAAATTCGGGTTTAAATGTTTTTTCTTCAGTAATACCAAAAACAGATTCAAAAGGGGCAGTAGCTTGTTCGCAAGCGCCGCCTGTATAGTTGAGCGGTTCGATAGTGATTGTGCCGTCTTTTTTTATATCAATGATAATTTGCCGTTTCATTCCCATTACCCCCTTACAGATACGGTTTCAGTCGCTACAATGCGAATACTACCGTCTTTCAATTTTTCGTGCTGAACTTCTAATCCGCGCTCCTTCGCAATTTTCATTGCACATACCACACCATAATTCTGCAGCAGTTGTCCTCCATTTGGACCTACCTCTTTGGCCACATGGCCGTTCCACCAATCCGTCACAATTTCATAGGTACCAGAAGCCTGTTTGATAAGCGCGATGTCGTATGGCCCCTTCAGTTTAATAACATAATCACCCTTGATTTTTTGTCCCATGTATCCACGTGCTTTCTGATTCTCTACTACTATTAAGCCTAAAGATTGTGCCGCCACTTTTAATGATTCAATATCTTTGATAGATGTTTTAATACTTGTAAAATGTGACATGATGAAATCCTCCTATTATTTATAGTTTGATGCTTAGTAATTATTATTAACCTAATGAGAGATATGTCTGCTCATTTAGCACCTTTACCAATCCATTCACTATTTTTGATTGTTTTTGCATAGGGCTATTACATATGAATTGTGCGTTCCGATCGGGTTTGAATCTTAGTTAAGTCCACTTTTTTTGATTCGTCGTCCCAACTTGCATTTCTTGCACGATCTTTTGCCCAAGCACGGATGCCTTCAATTTGCTCTTTCATGGTTACGGATAATGGAGTGATGTCTTTTATACTTTTCAATAGATCCTTCGTTTCTAACTCTCTGTTTTCCTCAAAAGATTTAAATAACGCACTCTTTACCACTTCTTCTATCTCTGCCCCACTAAAGCCGGTAGTATGGGTTGCCAGCTGTTCGGTTGGATAGTTGGAAGGTACTCTGTTTACTTTTTGTATGTGGAGGTTGAAAATTGCTTTTCTTTCAGTTTCATTCGGTAAATCTACCCAGAAGAATTCATCGAAACGGCCCTTCCTAAGAAATTCAGGCGGTAGTGCATTCACATTATTAGCAGTAGCAATTACAAAGACCATTGACGACTTTTCCTGCATCCAAGTTAAGAACTGGCCAAAGACACGGGATGTTACTCCGGAATCATTGTTGCCGCCTACACCTGCAAGTGCTTTCTCGATCTCATCAATCCATAAGATACATGGACTGATGGCTTCTGCAGTCTGTAATGCGGCTCGCATCTTTTGTTCAGATTCACCTACAAGTGATCCGAAGACTTGGCTTAAATCGAATTGTAGAAGGGGTAATTTCCATGCTGCAGAAACGGCTTTTGCTGTATAGGATTTTCCACTACCAGGAACACCTGCAAGTAACATTCCTTTTGGTAGTGGTAGTCCATACTCCCTTGCTTCAACAGTCATTGCTTTGGCGCGTGATGTTAACCATTTTTTCAATTCATCTAGTCCTGCAATGTCGTCCATCGTGATTTTAGGTTGTATATACGTAAGCATCCCATCTTTACCTATGTATTGTGTCTTCAATTCTTGGACAGTTTGAATGGCTTCTGGTGGGAATCCTTTATGCTTAACTAAAGCTAAGGAAAATGCATTTTCTGCTTCTGCTAATGTAAGTCCTGTGGCGGCGTCCAGTATCCGTGATTCTTCTTCAATTGGAGAGAAGTTATTTGCTTCTAACAAATTTTGCAAAACAGCCCTTAGAGCATCTTTCTTTGGCAATTCATACGAAATTAATGCGATGTCTTTCTCTAAAGTTGATGGAATTTTAACTTCCGGTGACACAATCACTATATGACGTTCTTCATGTTTCCCATAAGGTAGTAAATCTTTGATTAGTTGTTGGACTTGCGACTGTTCCATATAAGGATGCAGATTAAGAAATACATTAATAGATTCATTCTTGCCACCAGTTTTTATGGATTCCATTGCTTGTATAGGATCTTTTAATGCATCTTTTCCTTTTTTAAAAGATTTCGTTTGAAAATCGTATTCTTTCATGCCATCTGTACATGACCATACATTTAAGTGAAGAGGGCCACTTGCATTTGTTTTTCCATTTTGTGCGATTTCTTTCAATTGAGTAATCGCATATTCTTCATCTTTTTCTTGCATCCAAATCACTGGATACCCTGCTTTTAAATAGTCCATAATATCAATCATGGATTTATCCTCCTATCTATTGAATAACTTAACAAAGACTTCAACGTCAATTTTATTTAAGATGTAAAAAGCAATGACCATACATTTTTCCGTGACCTTTAATCCATCCCACTGATTCATAAAAGATCTGATTCGTTTATTCCTTCATTGCACTTTTTATTGCAGAAAAGAACAATTTTGTTTGTGCTCTTGCTTGAAATCCCCTAAAAAACTCTAAAGTGAGTATTAAGAAACTAAATAGATAAAGTGAGATTTGAATTAAATCGTCATAGTCATTTTTAATCCATGCAAATATAATTATTTGGTCTACCAATAATACGTAACAGATAGGTAAAAGTCGTATCCATAGTCGTTTTTCTTCTTTTATAATTTGTTCTTGTTCAATAAGTATTTCTTTTGCCATACGTAATCGGATGATATTTTCCTTGATTCTAATAAAGTTCAAACCTTTGAATATTAGTAAGTTTGCTATAGAGAATGCAACAAGTAATAATACTGTAAACAAGATTTCTGATAGATAAATTTTTCCAAACATGATAGCTGCAGTTATTAAACCAGAAATGCTGATGGACTTGAAATATAGGATTCTATATTTAGGGAGTATTTTTTCAATTTCACGAACCATAGTAATCTCCTTCTTAATTATGTTTTTTCACTGAAGTATGGAAATTGAAATTTGCGGCTATATGGTCCGTAATTCCTGTTCAGCTGAGTATCCATAAAGGGAAATGCTTAATTCATCTATATTGAATATTTGCGACCAATTATTAATTCATTTGGGTATTTATAGATTTTCTGTAGCCAAGGAGTATGGTCATATGTCACAATGATATCCGCCCCTGGCATACCTTGATGCAACGAATCGAGCAAACCACATAGGAGCAAGTGGTCGCTTTCTGTATAAAAACAATTGTATAATTCCTTACCTTTAGCTACGTAGGGTGGGTCAATGAAAATTGACGAATTGTGGTCCCAGTAGGCTTCCTGAATCATTTCAACTGCATTTTCTTGTGTAATAGTTATTCTGTCAGAGAAAGAGTGGATATGCTCAATTCGTTTGATTAGTTCTTCTCGATTCCAACGAGCTAGTAAAGCGTTTTTTGTGCCTTCCTTGCCGCCTAACGGATTCGCCTTAGCGATACCGCTAAAAGCCAAGCGATTGACGAGGAGGGTAGCCCATGACGCCTCTACCATATTAACTCCTAGGTAATCCGACTTTATGATAGCCTGCGCCTCAAAGTAATCCTTATGAGTTGGTTTAGCTGTCCGTATCTTGTCCACTAATGTGTAAGGAGCATTCATAATGACCCACCATACCGAATACACACCGAAGTCCAAATCGTTCATGTGAAGCTTATTTACGACTCCTGCATCAAGCATTGCAAGTTCGAAACTGCCGCCCCCGCTAAAAGGAGAATAGAGTGTTGTAGTTTTGCCATTTTGCAAAAAAGAATATAGGTAGTCTACAACTTTTGATTTTCCTCCAGGGAATCTGAATGGTGATAGTTGTTTTCTAAACTTTATTGAAGGAGTACTAAACAAGGGTTGATTGGCTTCTTTATCTTCAAGAATAAGTGTGAATTGATGTTTCAGTGCATTGTCGTCATAGTAGGTATATCCGTCACATACATCACACCAAAAACCCTCCTTATTTCTATCAAAATCTTCATTCATGCAGTACTCTTCTTCGCAAAATTGGCAGATTAGCATTAGTAAGTCCTCCTCTCTTTTTAACTCTTTTCGTTTTTGTATTGCTCTATAGATTTAATAGTTCATTACTATGCAGTAACTTCTTGTCATTTCTCCCACATCATTTGAACAATACAGGCATCCCTTTTTTTCATTTGAATATGATATATTTAAAGGAGTGATGAGTATGCAATGGCAACAAAAAATCAGATTTTTGATTGGTCAGCCTGTTGGTATTTCACTGGCCAACGGACAAGGGGCGTCAGGTATTTTGTGTGGTACATCTGGCGGAAAGTTACTTGTAATTGAATATTTGTACCAAACACAATTTGCCTTAAAACAATACGATTTTTATATGATTCAGGATATAAATGGATTTCCACCATGCCATAACCAGCAGCCATTATATTAGTGAAACGCCCTTCTTATAGAGGGGTTTTTTTATTTTGCATTATTTGTCTACTACGTAATTTGTTCGTACTGTGTATTAATCGAAACCTTCCCTATCAACTCCACCCCGGATAAGTCTTTTTTCAATATCAAATTCACACACATACGTATTTCCGCACTGAGTGCATGCCAGTTCTGTTCCGTGCGTTTCTTTAAAATGCTTTACTGATGACTTTATAAGGTTTCCTTTTTTGTTGATGTGAAAGTTCATACTATCCGTTTCGTGTACGGTTAAAATCAACTCATTTTGGCAATCGCAAATTGGTTTAATATAAGTCATTTCAAAGCCTCCTTACTACGCCTTTTATGTCTATTGCGTACTAATGAATAGGCGGAAACTATTATGCAACCTATCAAACCTATAACAAAAAATACAGTAAATGCAGTCAGGATATGTTCTATAATCGAATCTTCTTTTTTCCTCGACTTAACAACTGCCATTCCTTTTGGAGTGACTTTAATTGCAAACCCTGTAGTTAGTATTGCGATAATTAGAAATACAATCCAAAACAATTTTAAATTGTCCATACTGCCCCCCTAATGTACATTAACTTTTACAGTAATCATGCAACCTCTTACGTGTGTTACATCTGCTGTTTCAAGCGTATTTCCCATCATTCAATTGTAATTAAATTGCCGTTCAAACTATATTTGCCATCCTCTTTAATTAGGGTGAATAAATGACCATCAACTCCATTTAACTCCTGTAGAACACCGATAATACTGCCATGAGAAGAAATGAGGTTGCTATAGTATTTGCCATCTACAAATAAGAAAGTTTTACCAGTAGGTAGGATATACTCAACTAAGATCGCTCTCCCTTCCTTAAATTTCACTCCACTTTTTTTTGTGTAAATAAAGACACGAACGTTCTCTTCATTCTTTAACTTGTACGATTGGTAGGTTTGAAACCATCTACTACAACTAATAAATCTCAACATTTCTTACCTCCTTTCGTTACTTCGCATTAAGTGTCAACTCGTCGTTATGTGTAGCTATAGGACATGTTGATTTTCATTGATTTTTAAGCATGAATAAATCCAATGGGCGACTTATCTTTGATGTAGTAATTAGATGATATAGATTTGAATGCCAGCATATTTCAATGCTTGATTGTTTAGTGTTGAAATATCACTTTTATCTATGGAGTGTAACTCTACGTTATTTTGGCTTTCTACATATTCAGTGATACCTGTCACTAGAGCTGGGCGGCAAGTGCCTGTATAAATACAGACACCCTTATTGAAATCCCAAGCCTCATAGTTCTTTATCATTTATATCCCTCCTGTCACTTATAACACGGGATACAACATATTAAGAGCATAAAACAGTAAAAAAAGAAACTTGTACTCACTAACTTATGGCTATGGTTTTAGCGTTCGAAATTCAGATAGTTAATTTTGTTCAAACTTATTATGTACCAAAAACCGAAAAGGAAATTGAGTTCCTTCTATTATAAAGATGTGTTGATTTACTGTTTTATGAGGTCGTATATCCCTCTTTGCAGACCTATTAAAGTTCTATCAGTATTGATGAGATGAAATCAATAATTGGTTTGTACTGATATACAATGATTCCTGCAATTATCAACGGTATTCCAAAAAACATCGTTATATCATCCTGATTAGTTCTTTCTCTTTTTAATTTGATATTTCTCATAGTATTGCTAATACATACCGTTCCAATCAAACAAATAACGATCGTAACCAGAATATGCATTAGAGTACCTCCTCACTGTCAGCATTAATTTACGCATCAGTCATTTAGGGGAAGTAAATTGAGTTTCTTCTATTATAAAGGTGTGTTGAGTTCCTACTTTTTAATCCTCAAGTCTTTCTCAATTTGGCAGCACATCTTACTCCTTAAAATCCTTATGGTAGATAACCTTATCTTTATGTTGGATATAGAGTACATCTGGTCCGTTAGTGATTTTCACCTTATAAATTTCATCATTTAACAAGACTTCGTACATTGGTAACTCATCCTCTAGTATGACTGCTCCTGTTTTACCCACTGTCTTTTCTACCGTTGAAACAACAAGACTAGATCTTCTGTCTTCGTATACATTATCAATATTATCGAGCATAACCATAATACCTATAAAAATAATTGCCACAAATACCATAAGTATACTGAAATCCCTTTTTGACATATAAGTATCCCCCTTTGTTAAATCGGCCAACCGACCACTAATACTTCATGATAGACAATCGCTATTCTTTTCCGACCTCGACCTCGTACTGTAATTTTTTATGTTCTAATACTTTTAGTACTGTGCCCCGTTTTTTTAAAAAATCCTGTAAATAGAAAAATGTTTCGGAATCATTTAACTTGTGTTCAGGAATAATGATTTGCACGCGTTCATTTATTTCAAATGAATAAGGTGAATTTATTGAGTTTACTTCTAATATTTCAAATAGCGAAAGTTGCTCCACTTCAACCATAGCTTCTACCCTTCTATAATATTATGAAATTATACACTTCTATAATGCCTATCATACGAATTAGTATAAACCATTAATAATGCAATAGCAATAATATAACGCATAATAATATAATATAATATTTAGAGTCATATATTCGGCATAAACAAATGTAGAATTTTTTTATGTAGAGTAAGAAGTGTGCTAAAATAAAATTACGTGAGGTAGAGACTCTATGTATTTAGTTTGTGATTTATAAATCAGAGTATTATTGCTATATGACCTATAATTATAATTAGGAGTGTTGTATTCATGACTACTGGGATGCGTTTAACCGGAAGGTTACAACCTAATGAATTGAAATTAGCATTCCAAGACACGTCGACACTTCCGGAATTGCAAAATCGATTGGATAATGCCGAAAAAAATGGCCAGCCTAATTTTTACGACTTTACGGATCCCGAGATGATGAAATGGTTTCTTTTTGAACGCCGCCACCTGAATAGAGAAAATGACCGATCGGCGTCCACTTTACGCGAATACGAAAGAGAATTAGTAATGTTCGTTGAACAGCTTCTATTGCATAGTGCGGAGATTGACCTAGATGTCGCTTTTATAATAGAAGGCTCTCTGTTTAAATCTCTTCAATCACGACATATAAGGCGCTACCAGGAGTGGTTAGCAACCAATAGTCCGTATGTTTTACATAAAGGAGCGTACTCTGCCGCCACACTTGAACGAAAAACAACAATTATCAAGGCTTTTTTGACCTTTTTACATGAATCGGGCTATATCCAAGAGCCTATTCACAAAGGGCTGCGCATTGCATCCGTTCGAAAAGACGACCGACCGAATCGAGATTTAGGACCACTAGATGTTGTTACACTGCTGAATACGTTTCGTGACCTCGGACATCCCGTAATGTTTACAATTGTTCACGTACTAACAACGACAGGTATTCGAAATGAGGAGTTTTGTACTCTGCAGGTAATGGATTTGAAAGTGGATGGGATTTTGGGAGGCTATTACCTAGATATATTGGGGAAAGGGAATAAACGCCGGCATGTACCTTTAAAAGAGAAAGTCGTCCGGAGCATTCGCATGTTTCGCCACTCGCGAGGTCTATTGCCGATTGAACAAGCAAAACCGGAAGAACCGCTCTTTACAACGAATACGGGACGCGCCTATTCTCCTTCGTATTTGTCGCAATACGTAAAGAAAGAAATTAGTAGCCTGGAGCATGTGATACTGTCGGATCAAACGATGAAAATCACACCACACGTTTTTCGACATGCCTTTGCGATCATATCAAAGATTAACGAAGTGGATATATACGATATTATGCGTTCCCTCGGGCATGAAAAGATTGAAACTACGATGATATACTTAGAAAAAATCTTCGAGAAAGAACGTCATGCGATTCATTCATGGAAATCCAATGACTTTGGGGATTATATATAACCAAAAGCAGTCATTGAGAATTGTAATCGCTGCTGCGTTTTAGTTAACATAGATTGGGTAAAACCACCAAGTATTTATTTCATCGGTTTACGACAACATTGAAACCGTCATAACAGGGGTATACGATTTTGATACATTTTTTTGTTTAACTGCTATACTATTGACTATTGGGAACTATTTGAATGGACATAGTAATAATAAATCCACTATTTATTCCGATTACCCATTAATTTTAGGAGATGAGATTCTTGAAATGCTGTGTCCATTGTTTTACAAATCATTTTATTCAAGCTGTAATAAGGGAACAAAATGAAATTGGTTCTTGCTCTTACTGCAATATGAACAATGAAGAAGAAGAAGCGTTCGTTTCGGACATGGATATTGTAGGAGAACTCATAAGGGGAAAACTTGGATTGGCTTATAAAAATGCGAGTACGGATGATGTACCTTATGATGTGCTTAGTGGAATCTCAACGACGATAGAGGATGTACTAAGATACAGTGAAGATATTTTCTCTCTAGATTTAGATGATACAGGGGATATACCAATATTTATTGAAGAACTATTCAAAAGCAGCGGTCCATCATATCGTGATATCGCCCAGGGTGATTTTGATGAGTGGGAGGGCGGTGATGCAGAAATAATTATGATTGATGAATTTTACGTAGGTCGTAATGATAATCATTTGCGGTATCATTGGGATGAATTCACATATCTCGTCAAGCATGTGAACCGCTTTTTTGATATTGCCGGTTCACGTGAAGAAATGTTGGATACGTTTAAAGAATTACTTGAGCAAATGGAGTACACATTGCCTAAAGAGAGCCTTATCTGGCGAGCTCGTACTAATCCAATAATAATCTCAAACGACAAAACGATTATGCAGTACGAGTGCGGCTCCCCACCCCGAAACCTAGCTAGACCACTCAGAATGAACCCGGCCGGCATCTCCTACTTCTACGGTTCCGCCGACAGGGACACATGTAAACAAGAAATCCGCCCAAAGGTTGACGATAAAATAGTTTATGGACTCTTCTCAACAAAAAAAGACCTCCGAATTATTGACTTGAGCAAGGTCCCTGAAATCCATGCAAAAAGCATTTTTGACCCTGAATACGATCATTCAATGAATTGGGCCACGATGTTTCTAGAAGGATTTGTCATGGAAATATCGAAACCAATCGAAGAAGGCGATGCACCAATTGAATATGTACCAACTCAAATTTTGTCGGAGTATATTCGGAAATTAGGATACGATGGTTTAAGTTTCAATAGTTGTATAACAGAGCAATTGAATTATACGATGTATTGCGGAAGGGATGAGCAAAAAACAGAGCCTGCTGGATTTCCTTGGCGTAAGTTCTCTCACGCGAACCAAGTCCCTGAATTCACGGAATGGATGGAACTCATGAGTTTCGACCTTGAAAATTGAGACCGAATTTACATCAAAACTTATGGGAAATGTTTCAACCTTTGTGACGCTATACAAAAAAGAACGACGTCCCGAAGGACGCCGCAAGTTACTTGATTATCGAATCCATGTCGCCGAATAAAATGTACCGAAGTTTGTTACTACTTTCACACGAACAGGAAGACCCTTTTTTCCAATGTTTTCGAAAGTAATGTGTTTTTGCCCTGAAGCATAAATCGAACCATTTTTCGTCATGACGTCTTCCGCCCATGCTTCATATTTATTCGCACGTTGCAGTGTTGCCGTGATGCTTGTTGTGTAACCTTGATTCGGGTCATAGACTTCGACGGATAAATTTACATTCATCGTGTCGTCACTAGTACAGACCGAAATATCCATCGGGTATTGTGAAGTATTCATTTTCCCATTAGTACATTTGTCATTTGCCATTATAAAATCACCCCTATTTTTATTTGACGACTTGTTCGCCGCCTACATAGATACATGTGGGTTGATAATGGTTATTTGTGACGCAAAGGAAAAAAGACAAATGGTTGTCTCCTTTACATTATCGAATAGAACATGTTTCCATAGCAGCGCCGTACGAAAAGGGGTACTTTGATTCGCGGATTAGAAGAAGGCTCCGAACGAATATGAATAATTGTGAATTTAAGGGGATTAAAAGAGGTAACTTACTGGGTAGGTGTTCCGAGAGGTAAAGCTTACAAGTATCTTACGTAAAAGGTATTTGTCCTAGCAAAATACACCAATCCTTCAGAAACTCAAGAGTTCCCAGGGGCTCTCTGTTAGCTCGTTATGAAACTTTGCGTTATCCCTTGAACCCCGTATACCGAAGGAACGTACGATGGTGTGATAGGTCGGGAGCTAATCACTCCCTCCCACTTTTGTAAAGTGCGATAAAGTACTCTATTAACATCAAGAATTCTCCCTAAAGGAAGGGTACAAACCAACTTCACGGGTTTCTACAGCCTCTGATTTTCTCGTTTTATTTCAAAACAACTAGACGAATCCATGAACAATATCTATTTTAAAATTGATTTCACAGCGGTTGTGTTCATCGGAAATAATACATGTTATAATATTTCTTTTCACAGATTAAAAATACCACACCCTAGTGGGATGTGGCAGATTCAAAACTTATACTTACTTCTATTAAAAGAAAATTATTCGTCGTAGGAATGCGTAAAGAACGTCTCCAATTCCTTAACCTTATCTCCATCCATCAAATGAGACACACCAAAAGTTTCCCCTTCGCCATTCTTGTTGATAGCAACGTCAAGGTCGTTCAATAGACGCTTCATATACTCGAATGACATTTCCGTACTTTCAGGAACAGGCTTCCAGTCCTTAACATAGTCAAGATTGGTCTTTTCCTTTCCTGTATCTTCGATATGTGCTGTTCGTACAAATTGGTTATGACTTATTCTAGCTGCTAAAAGACGCAAGTTTGAGAAATCTTCATCTCCAACTTCTTCAGGATGAATGTTTTGGGACATACTTTCGATAGCTTCCTGAGTTTTTATATAATAAACAAGTCCGACATCGTTCCCTGCTTCGTCGAATCGTTCTTCGGGTGGTCGGTTAAATTCTGCCAACGTTTCTGCAGTCCATTCTTTCGTTTGCGGTAAAAATTCGGGATGTTCGTTTGCCGCTACTTCTTCCTTTTCAATATCTTCCGCACCCGTGACTTTTGAGACTACTTTGGAATTTATTTCATCTTTTCCACATGCCACCAGTAATCCGCCGACCAAAACGCCAATCATTCCAATTTTGAGTAGTTTCAAGAATATTACCTCCCTTACTAAAATTTACCTAAATCGTACCATTCATATTTTGTGAGGTCAAACAAAAAGATGACGCCTCGAAGGACACCAAGTTTCTTTATTTGCCATTAGACGTCAGATTCGCTCGTCTCCATTACTTCACCGTTTTTTTCTTTTACATTGTTAGAAATACGAATAATACATCTCCTATTGATATATTTATTAATTTATATTATTATTATTCCCCGTTTTCCGTACTACCATTTCAGCTTATTTGAAAGCAATACGATTCTTCTCATTCTAACTACGGATTATACAACTCTTTTAGTTTTGATGCAATTCGACCTTTAACTAATTTCCCACGTCCCTCGTCTAGGATGCGATGAGGACAATTCTTTCTCTGCCCTTTACTGTTAATCCAATCATAATGCCATTTCACACGTTCAATGCCCCAACCATATTGTTTAAGTACATGAGCAACGTATTCTATTGCATTTTCTTCAGCATTAATATATTTAGGGCCTCCTGACTTGCTGTAACAGATCTCTATGCCAATAGATTTACGGTTCCCCGGACCTGTTGTACCGTCCCCTGCATGAAAACCATTTCGCTTAAACGGGATAGCTTGTACAGCGTGCTTGTTATCAATCGCAACATGGTAACTTACCGGCTCCGGATTACGATGCATGAATGCTATTTCGTTAATTGCAGTCGCATCGTTAAAAGTATTGTGAAGAGTAATATATTCTGGCGTCATGTTGTATGGTGCTTTAAGCTTATATAAGGACTCTGAAATGTAATTGTTGATAATAGTGTATGACATACCTTTTCTCCTCTCCTCTTATTTCTTCTTCGATTTTTCTAGAGCTTAACTGGGTTAACGTAGTTGAGAATATTTGTATTTTATTGTTAATCGGCAGTATTTGTAAGATGGATGAATAAGTATGGTATTATTGATAATAATTAATATTTTCTAGGAGTGATAAAATGAAAAAGACTTATATTGTTTTATTAAGCTTATCCTCCATCATTATATTTCTTTTTATAATGAAGTTTTTTGGATGGACTATTGTGGTCAATAGTACTGTTATTGATAAATGGCTTTTATTGATCGCGGTCTTTTCTTTTCCTTCTTCTATTTACATTATTTCAGTTAAAAAAAACGTAAATATACGAGTAGCAGATACATTATCTATACTTGTAGCAATTATTGTAATAACGTGTTGTTTCAGGGCGTTTATACTACCTCCTTATACTTATGCGTATATAGAAAGTAATAATCTCCTTTCAAAACCTTACTTAGTCTCTGAAAAGAGAAATGTAAAAACAGCGCTATCTAAATTTGATGTTTTTTATACCAAGTACACTATATATAAATCCATTACCCCCTTTCTCTTTAAAAAAGAATCAACAGTAGTTGGAGAACGTGGCGAAATTTTCTTGAAGAAATATATGGTGAAAACGGTTGAAATAGATGGAAATATCTATATTACATCTGGTAATGTTTTATTACCTATTAAATAGCAGAGGACGCAAGTTATAAAAAACTTGCGTCCTCTGCTATTTATGAAAAGATTTTATTCTCTACCTACAAGTACTAAGAACTTGTCTCTCCACGCTTCAGCAACTGCACGACCCTCTTCCGGCAAATAAAATGGAATATCGAAAGCAAGAACAAACATATATCTTATAGGTACAATTAGCGGATCAACATCATTTAATATATAATTTGCATCATCATATAATCTATCAGGAGATGATGCAAATCTGTTTTGGTAGAAGTCAGAATACCTACTCTTCCAACCATTTGAATAATAATCCCTTACAACTTTAGAAAATCCTTGTGCATGACCTTTATTAACAATCTGCATACCAATGTTATATCCATCTAAATCGGAAAGGAGATCGGAGTATGAAAAATGGCTCTCGCCTATACCACCAATAGTGGCGTAAGCAGCTTTATATATTGTATCGTAGCGACCAGCCTCCACCAATCTCTTAGCATCCTTTAAAGTTGTAAGTAGATCCCCACCCCATCCTGCTATATCAGAAAGAACTTTCCCCTTTTGCATAATCACTGTATCGCATGTTGCAGCCAAATGAGGTAAATCAATTTGTTCTTTGGAGTCAGGATCCAAAGGTTGTGGGAAATCTCTTGCTCTCCCAAATTCAGCAACCGCTTTATCAACGAACTTACCGTCTAGTGAACCTGCTATTATGTCCCACATTTCATTATTAAATCTTTCGTTTCGAAGGTAATCTAAACACCAATCAGTTTGGTTCATGGCGTGAGGATTATTTTGGGAAGCAGCGAGTCTTTGCAATTCATCTAATTTATCTAAAAAAATCTCATTCTTTAAAATAGGCGGTGTAATGGGCGAAACTGATGATTGTCCATTATCTCTACCTGATTTAATATCTTTATCAATAGCGATTCGACCTTCGCCACTCCCAATTGCATATTCTAGAATCTGATCAAATGCCCAGTTTCTAGGAAGTGGATAACCTAAGTTTCCACTAAATCCTGTAGACATCCCGCTTACAAAACTGTAACTTATCCCATCTAATTTAGAAACTTCAATACAAATCGAACGAGGACCGTATACCCCAACTTTATATTTACCACCTAAAACTGTAATAATGGCTTGATAATATTCTAAAATCATTGGAATATCTCCACCCAATGCATCAAAGTCTACCGAAAAGTAAATGGTTGTACCGTCTTTAAATCCATGTTGTTGAGCACTGATTAGAGCCTTTTCTCCATCAATGGCTCCTTGGAGTGGACCAAAATACTCGGACGAAGCACCATTAGTTTGATATATCGGAAAGACAGTTAAGCCTGCATCGAAGATTGTTTTCAATTCTCCAGGTTGAATTTTTTTATCTAAGCCTCCTGGAACATTTATCAAATATCTCCCAACGGTTTGGTATCCAGCGTTTTTCAGAGTTTGGGCTCTAGCAGGAGTAATCTCAGTAATGCAATCACAAGCTGTTCCTTTCCGATTTGGATCACCAGTACTAGTTAGAACGGATAACCAGGCCTGTTTTCCTGCAATACCATCTGCATCCAATCCAACAAATTTTTGGAATTCAGTAACAGCCGATTTTACACCAGTTCCATATATGCCATCAAAAGTTCCCGAATCATAGTTGTTAACATATAAAGCATACTGAAATAATTTCACGAAATTGCCACGGCTTCCGACTAATAACGTAGGGAGTCCAGCTGTCGTGGCGGGTCCAATCGAACCTGTTTGGTTATTGGGAGCAATGCCTATCTCTGTTTGTAGACCGTAGATTAGAGCTTTGTTCGTGTTTCTTTGGTAGAAGCCGTCAGTAGGTTGAACACCCGCTGTTTTGTAGTAACTGTAATTTAGGCTTTGTTGAATTTCTCTAATTCTCGAATTCCCCCCTGCGGTGAGGACATAAGCATCCATGGTCAAGAATGCTTTAAACACATAATCATAAACTTTCCCGTCTCTCACTGGCAATCCGGCATCAGTTTGTAGTTTTTGTACTGCGGATTTAAGCCCTTCACCGAAATTGCCATCAAATCCCCCTGGATTGTATCCTTTACAGTAACAAGCCCCTTGAAGTATATATACAATTTGCTTCCCTTTCGAATCAGTAGGAACTGAACCAAGTTGCATTTCTCCCCACTTCTTGTAAGCAGTTGCCGTTCCATCCCCAAAATTATTGAACGGATTAGGTATTCCTAATTCAATTTGCAACGCTCGGGTTAAAGCATACATCGTTGACCAACCTGTTTTTCCGGTTTCCAAAACCACTTCAAATCCTGGATCATTTCTATACTCTTGGTTAAGCCATCTTTGAACTCTTAATACCATTTCATCCATTGTTATCTCTCCTTTTTAATAATTTGTTTAAATTGTGAGCAGATTAAAAATCCCTTTTAAATTTGAGCAACTTGTCCACGCTAAAAATATCGACCTTTCTATTCGAAGGATATACCTTGAACTTACAACAGTAATTAATTATTTCTGATTTGATTATTTTGATAATTGGGATTATAAAACACATATACATCTTATTAGTGAAGGGCCCTCACACTGTCATATGTGGAATGATTTAAGCGATTTGTGACAGCATACAAGAAGCGAAGCGAATATTTATAGCCTATGATAATCATTTGTTTTAAAGTTATTGTGCTTAATTAGTTGCGGATAGATATGTACAAAGCACGTTGGGAAATGTGATCTTTTTTACTTTTTATTTAGCAATGTCTTAATGTGCCTACTCTGTTTGGAAAATTAACAAACGCAGGATACAAGCACTTTTACCGCGCTGACTGCTTATGTCCACCTCCAATAAAAACAAAAACAAAAAAAGAAAGTAGATTCTTCATACACTCTATCTGATTTATTGCGAAAACTTCTAAATAATCGGTTCCAAAAAAACTTGTCCATGTTCAGTCTTACTAAGATGCTCTATTGGTCATGTATTTTGCGAATGATTCTTTGGACCGTTGTACCAGTTTTCGAAATTTCTGATTGTTAGAATCTGCTTCACCAGTTGCAATTGCTAGGTCGACGCCTTTATACCCAAGTAATATGAATTGAATTACATTAGCATATCTTTCATTGACTTTTTTAAATTCAGATATAATCGATGTTACTTCAATTTGTTCAAAATATTCATCCTCAGCCGAGTACACATCGCCAAGTGAAATGTCTGCAAGTATTTTTACACTTTTTGTACCACCATCAATTCTTCTATCTAACGAAATAAGTCTTGCGGATTCGTAAGATACGCCATTTTTGTCATTTTCGTCGCCTTTTGTTTTATATTGTCTCCAGGTGTGTTTTTCAGCAAAATCAAATCGACGCGCTACAATATTTTTGAACGTGGAGCCGTCACTTTGAAACGATTCAACTGCTTCCCAAAGATATTGCATAAACCTTGATTCAAAATCTTCCTTGGGTATTTCAAGTCCATAAACTCCCGTTTTCTTATAAGCGTTGTTCACACTCGTCAAAATATAACCTTTCATTTTTTCAAATATGTTTAATAGAATTATTTCTTTCTTTAATTCTTCTTTTTCACTGCTATATAACCCCGCCATTTCTTCAAGTCCACTCCAGAATTCGCTTTTTATCACCATATATAACCACCGCTCCCTAATTTATTTATTTACTGGGAAATGTGGTTATATTTTCTTGTTTGTGACACTTATAAATAAATTATTCGAACACTAGTTCTATTATACAACAATAACAACAAAAAAAGTCCCAATTTGTGACTGAATTAAAAATAGTATGAACAAATTGGAGGATATCCCCAGAAGACTTATGCGAATTGAATTCTATCGAAATATCAACTACAGAGAGCTTAATGGTTTAGTTTCCACGGTCCATTTGAACGATAATCTTTATGAATTATTTAAAAACGAAAAAGATAATAGCAATTTGTTGTAACCGTCAAGGTCAAAACGACAGTTTCTGCTCGTTTGAAATGAACACTTTTGCTTAAAATATATGCTGCCTATTTTTCATTCGATAGCTATCACTATTCATGTGAATCACTTCGACACGATGTAACAGCCGATCTAGAATGGCTGTCATAATCCCTTGATCCCCCATTAACTCCGTCCATTGTTCTGGGCTCTTATTCGACGTTAGAATAATTGAACTTCGTTCGTATAGATGATTGATGAGCTGGAAGAATAGATTTGCCTCACGCTGATCCATTGCCATGTACATTAAATCATCAATAATCACTAAATCAGATGTTTGAAGTCGTTTCATTTGAACCTGCGATTTATGCGCAAATTCTTGGGTTTTCAGAAGCTGAATTAATTCTCCCATTGTCACAAAGTACACTTGGAACCCTTTATGAATAGCCTCTAAGCCTAACCCTATCGCTAGAAATGTTTTGCCAACACCAGGTGGGCCTAATAAGATTAAGTTGTATTGCTGCTCTAACCAGCCGAACTCTTGTAACTGTGTCAGTTGACGAGATGTAAGAGCTGTTTGCTCCTCTACTTGAAATTCTTGTAACGTTTTAATGTAGGGGAAGCGCGCCCATTTAATACGACGTCCTATACTTTTTTCCTCGCGTTTGCCTAGCTCAAATGATGTGATAGCTTCCAAAAATTCTAAGTAAGTCCATGATTCTTTTTCAGCTTCGCGAAGGAGCTGCGGGAGCTCCTCTGCCGTTTCTGACAGCCGTAGCTGACGAAAATGATTCTGTAAGTCTTTCACCGTTTTATTCATGAGACAATCCCTCCTAGAATTCGTGTATACGTTTCTAAGGGGCGTGTTTCTACTTGAATATTCGTTGGAGTCATTGAAACATTCTGTTGCTCATGGAGTAGGGCTGATTCCTCTAGATTCGATTGCTTCAAGTAACGCACTACGTCTCTAAAGTCATTCGCACTATATAATTTTTCACGCATACATTTTTGAAGTGCTGAATCAATCCATTCGGGTTCTTCTTTAATCACCTTTTGTAGAATTATTAATTGATCTCTACGATAACGCACGTATTTCATACAAACTTCGTCCACATACATCAATGCGTCTTCTTGTTCTTCAAAATATGAAATGACGGTTTTCTTTAACTCTTCAATTCCTTTAGAACGGTCTCGGGTATGATTACGATTTTGAATAAGCTTTCCTTTTTCGCTACTAATTTGATGTTCGGCCAGCACTTCACCGTTTGACTGCTTACGAATAACCAACGTATCTTGTTGCTCACCTTGTATGTCTAAAACAACCTGATTCTCTGGTGATACTCCATAAGTTCCTAATGGAACTGAATAACGGTTGGACGCAAAACGAATCGTATTGTCCTTGCCTACATTTCTTGTTATAATACATGCATGTGTACTTTCATTTGAAAGTAGTGAAGAGACTGGTTCTAAGTGTTGCTTTTCGACGAGAAACACTTTGACTGGGCTCTTTTTTGTTGTGTTATGCACATTTTTATTTCCTGTGCGTTCCAACCACTGGAGCGCACGTTCATTCCAGTCCTCAATATCTTTAAACACACGGCTGTCTGCGAAATTTCCCTTTATGTATTTCACTACATTTTCAATCATTCCTTTTGATTCGGGATCGGCTTTTCGACATAAATGAACACGGAACTTTTGATTTTTTACATACGCTTGGAATTCTGCTGTTAACACGATATCCCCAGCGTTTTCGCTGACTGATAGTAAGTGATCTTGGTCATACACAATTTCTTCCGTACGACCACCAAAAAAGCGAAAGGCATTTTCATGACAACGAATGGCATCCTTCGTAGTGAAAGGTCGGTCTTGCCACTCCATGTACTTATACCGCGAATGTGCTAAAACAAAGGCAATGAAGTATAATTTCACTTCTTTTTTCGTCGTCGTTTTCTGCCTTGTTTCTCCCCAATCCACCTGTATCTGTTTGCCCATCGGCTGTTCAGGAACGGCCTCATATTGCCTAACATTCGCTTTTTTCTCAATTTGATAAATCTCACGGATCTCTTTTACATAGGTACGAACTGTGCTTTCTCCGATTACCAAATCAGGATAGCGCTCGATTAACCAATCTTGAATTTGTGCTGCACTTAAATGTGGGTATTCTTCTAGCCATGCGACAATCCAATCCTTGTAGGGATCCAATTTCTTAGGTTTCTTCAAAGGATTCCCCAAATATTCTTGTGCTTCCTCAAATGACATATTCAAATACTTATAAACAGTTCCACGCGTTACTTTCAAATGTTTTGCAATCTGTGCAATCTTCATTTTCCGTTTGTATAGTTGCTGAATCTCGATGTATAACACTAACTTTTCCTCCAAGTCCTTACCTCCAGTAAACTAATAATCCTAGCTTACTAGATGGCATGTTTGTTGGCGAAAGTGTTCAAGGCATTCGAGCGAAAACTGTCTATTTTAGTATAGCGGTTACATTTGTAGACCTACTGTTTATTTTTCAAGGATTTCAACTTGATTCAACATCTACTTATAGCCCATTGTATTTTGCAAAAACGAAGTACAGAGAATTGCAAAGGATTTGTACATAGTTTTGCAAAGTTTACTGCAGACTCCAAGTTGATTTGACATGGAGCCTCTGCGGGCAAGATGCACGAGCCAAGAAGCCAGGCACCACAAGGACCTGGCTCTGCCAATGCAGGCTATCATGCCCACCTCTCCATGTAAAATCTTGCTCATATCGTTATGTATTTTCTTTTGCAATTCTCTGCATCATCATCTTGCATTTCTATGTACTGTTATTTTGCACTACACACCCATGTCAGACACACAAAAAAGGAAGAACAGTTACAACTGTTCTTCCTTTTTTATATGGAGATATTCAAAAAAACCGGGGACATTATTGTCTATTTTAGCTTCTTTAATTTTACATATGATCATCTCTTTTAAATCTTGTTCAAGGTCTTTTCTATTATTTAAACTTGTTTGAGATAAAGAGGCTGCTATCTTAGGCTGAACTCTGCCAATAATAAATTCGATATCTTCTTCTTTTAGGTCTACCATTATTTTCTCTCTTTGGATGATAGTACGTTTGTTAGTTTATTAAGAGCAATTTCTAATGTCTCTATTTTTTTTTCAAACCGGATAAGAAGATATACGGTTACAGCTATAGGAAAACCCAAATTGCTTATCATCATTATAGTATCTTCATACAATTTCCGACATCTCCTTTCTAAGTCTTGTAATGGCATTTTTTTTAGATTTAGTTATAGCCTGTTGAGATATCCCAAGAAATATTGCAACCCCAGTGTCTTTCATATTATTCATGTATATAAATTGCAGTAGTGTTCTCTAGTTAGTCTTTGAAAAGCTTTGTATAGAATGGGGTCATTTATTTCTTGTTCTAAGTTCCCCTTACAATCCATTTTATTCTGTTAATGATCTGCTATTAACTCAATATTTCTGTAACCACTCTCGTTTTCTTTATTTATTGATAAAACAAAATCATTTCTGTATTTTCTTTCTTTTATATCAAAATGCTTACTTTCGAAGTGAATCATCTTGATAAAATAGCTAATACACCTTATCTTATAAAAGTGATTTTTAAATTGCTTGTCCAACTCTTCTATTGTCCCATTTGTCGGGTTTTCCATGTAGCTTCTATAAGTCTCCGCATTTTCTTCTATTGACAGAAAATTATTTAAAACGTAATCGGTTTCGATCATAATTCTACCTTTTTCCTGTTGCTAAAAATTCACATTCGTTTCCGGTTTTAAAAAACAGTTGTTATAAAAAGAGCAATTACCTCTCTAAACAACAACCAAATAAGCCATAATGATCTTTTTTATAATATATAATCTCATCTCTTAAAAAAGCTGCTGGACATTGAAAAACGCCAGCTATGGACGAAAATTTGATAAATCTATGGCCTATAGGTACCACACACCGTTATATGTGTAATGATTTGTGCGTTTTGTGACAGCATACAAGTGAAATGAGGAGCGATATGAGGGTTTAATCAGGTGAACGACAAGAGTATGCATATTTACTAATTCCCTAACACCAATACACGCTACCCTCATATTACAGCCGAAGGTCGGTGTTTCTATATTCGTCACAAAAAACTAATTCCCTTTTAGACAGCCTGCAAAATCCGTAAATGATACGCTCCCTTCCCTCTTCCACAAATCTATGGGGATAACGGGGGATGGATGTCATGAGTAGATGAAACGAAAATGTTCTATTTGGAAAAGATTTTTGAGAAAGAATGCAAGCCAAACGGAGTTTATATTTAATTAAAAAAACTCGCGTAACAGGACTAAAACCTTGGTTTTAGTCCTGCTACGCGAGGGTAATCCTAAGTCGCCTTATATTTAATTTGTGAGTCAATTATACCGCGTGGTTACCAGAATGAATTTTAAATATAATTACGATGTTTTGAATAAATTTGCGATGCAAAAAGTTGCGATACTTTGTCTTTTAAGTGAGTTTTAATTATTATTGAGCATTTGCGGAAGTGAAGAGCAAGAAACAGATCCTGCTGGATTTATGGAAGCGATTAAAAACATTAAATTGTCCAATTATTTTCTTAGCATATAAAGATATAAGATTTGTCACGTTTTTTTTTTCAATTTGTTTATTGGTATAAAGTACAGCGCCTTCTTTACCATTTGATAAACTAGATTTTATAATTCTTGCTTGAGCAACCACTTCTTGAATTTCGTAGTTTTTCCCGTCGTAGTTATAACTATACCCTATATTGGCAGTAGTGGTGTCTGGAACTACTGCTTGTGGATTGATTGTTCCGTGGATTGAATTTCTCCCACTTCTTTTTGTGATCGTTGAACCGTAAGAAATAGAAAAGAGACCTTTACTTTTTTCGCAAAGGTCTCTTTTCTATTTTTAGTCATTACCTTTATTCTTTAGATCTAAAAAACCCCACAGAATAAATGCAAATCCTATCAATAAAGAAACAATACTAAAAACCAGTAAATTATTAGGGACATTTTTAAGGAAAACATCGAATTCTTTTATGGACCAAGTACTACTATTTGAAGCACCAATTGCAGCGCAAATATACCTAGTCGAATAAAATATAGCTGATATTAAAAAGAATGTAGAACCCAAAATACCTTTAATCATAAATTAATTACTCTTTTCTTTTTTAGAATTTAACCACTCGATATTGACGTTCTATCCATTGTTCCGGATAAACATATTGCGTATCATAAACTTTTCCGCGAGGATCATATTTTTGTTCTTGTTTAACCTTATACTTCTTATACACATGTCTATACTCTAAACGATAATTTCCATTAGGATATTCTTGAGACATATAACCTACTGTTTCCGACCACGAATTAGTAACATCAAAACCAACTACAGTTTCTAATGATTTTGATGGTATCTTAAGTGTACCTGAATATTTGTGAGCGACAGAACTAGAGTGAGATGCAGTTAATCTTCCTCCACTTACCGTAGAAGCTCCAGCATAGTACCATGACGGGCTATATGAAAGACCTACATAAGTTGAAGAAACACCATACCAATTTAATCTTCTTTCAAATGGAGAAATTAAATCATCCTTTTGTTTAAAGAAAACCTCTGCACCCACTACTTCATCATCAAGAATCAAATCCGTAAAAGTATCAACAACTACTTCACCTTCTGCTAATCCAGAATTAACATCAACATCTAATTCATTGTACTCACTTGCCGACGATTCTTTAGCGTGAACAAAAAACAGCGACAGTATAAACGCTACAGAACAAAAAATAGAAAGAAACTTTTTAGCATTTTTCAATATCTTCTCTCCCTTAACTATTAATTTGTAATTCTATTGTGATTGTCTATTTGGAGTGATGTAAATAAACAATTGCAATAAATCCATAATATCCCAAATGAGATAGGAAGTAAACATTTTCAACTCATTTCGAAGGGAAAACAATTTTTATCCTATATTTCCTCCTTTCTATGATATTATTACAATATCACAAAGAATCTAATTTGTCTAAATTTCTCAAAAAAGGTTAAAAAGATGAATACTATGACAGAGTTTGAAAGTTTTTCTTTACGCTTAATTTTTAATAGAAAGAAAGCGGCACTCTTTTCCCTGTTCATATGTAAATAAAATCTTAACATTTTCTATCCGATTTTAAGTAACTAATATTCCTTATTAAGTTATGAAACAAGGAGGATTCGAATGAAAAGCACTGGTATTGTACGGAAAGTAGACGAATTAGGAAGAATAGTAATGCCAAAAGAACTGAGAAAAACTTTGAAGATTGATGTAGGGACCCCTATTGAATTCTTTGTTGAAGAAGATCGCATTATTCTCCGAAAGTATTCACCAAATCGCGCTTGTTTCATTACTGGAGATATTCTTCCTGATAATGTTGAATATCAAGGAGGCATCACATTAAGTCCGAAAGGCGCTGAACTATTAGTAGAGCAAATAAAAAGCAGCAAAAAAAGCGGCTCCTCCACAGATTGAATTGTGGATAGGCCGCTTTTCTCTTTCGACAAAATACTATCTTTTTTTGGTGAAGAAATTAGTAGACGGGCTGTCCAATCACTAGTAGAACTAGTCCATATACTATGATAGCCGGCCAGCTTAGAAAACAGGAAGGAGAGATATATGTATTCAGAAAATCATAGTAAAAAAAAGCGTGTGAAGTTTATTTGTGAATGTCGGGAAATTAAGTATGATGACAATTGCCATTATCATTACTGTAAACGTGAAGAAGAGTCCAAATGTCATTGTAAAAAATGTTCTTACAAAGAAACTAACGGTTATTGGTAAACGTATGTAAGAGAGTAAAGTCCCGAAGTCGGCAAGACTTGTAATATTCAAAAGCGATCCGCCCACAGGTTGTGGATAGATCGCATTTTTGTTTAATTATCTATTTAATACAAGCATATACTATGTTTCTATTAAACTTTTCGTACCATTTCTAATAGTGTTTTTGCAAGCATATGTTGTTCATCTTTAGATCCGGATTCCAAAAGATCCATTAACATTTTCAATTCCCTATTGCTGGGCTCTCCGTTTGCTAATCCCGTAGTTTTAGCACCCTTTTCATCACTTAACCCCATGTTATCTCCTAACTCAACTCTCTCTAAAAGCATGTAGATTAACACTCCCCTGATATTGTATAAACATAATTAATATTTGGTGTATAAAGCTTAGCGACAGAATCATTCGATTTCCACTATCTGCGGCAACCTTAACTTTCTTCCGCTCGTCCAACCTCTTGATTTTACTTTAACGAGGAAGGGGGGAGTTATCGAAACCAATTTATTCTTTATCTCCTTAGTGAATCCGATAACAACACTCCCCAGATATTCACCCTCCACGCTTTGCAACTGAACTGAGAGAGGGCCAATCGTAACCTTTGAAACCACACAATCATGATAACTCCAATTAATAATTTTACGCCAATCATTTGAACGTGTACCAGGGATGTAGCTACTCCCTAATCGCTTGGCGACGATCCCCTCCATTTTGTTTGCTTTTATAACATCAAATAGTTGTTCTCCTTCAGTCACCACATAGGGAACTAAATTAATATAGGGAGAATCAATTTCAGATATAACCTCAGTTAACAACTCTTTTCTTTCTTCGATAGGCCAGTGCGCTACGGTTTCTGTATGATAAGAAATAACGTCGAAAGCCATTAATGAAATAAGCTGATCCTTCTTACCACTAAATCGAGACATCGCGCCCTCGAAGTCATCTGGTGATTCTTCGCCAGGTGCAATCAGCTCACCATCCAGTAATACTTCATTGCCTCCGAAAATAAGTTCGGGAAAAATACTTGTTGTAACGGTTCCGTGACGTGTATAGGATCGATTGTTTTCTGCTAGCAGTCGAATTCCATTGAACTTTGGTTCGTAAATCCATCCCTCATCTGATCTAACTGCCTCTTGATAGCCTAACAGCATCGGTTTAATCAGCTTCATGCTTGTTTTTTCTGTTGTTTGATTGACGCAATACTGCGCTCCATAGCATCCATAAGATTAACGACGTTTGATGGTTGTTCGGCTTTTTTCGGGATCTTGCTTTCGATTAGTTTTTCCAATCTTTCACGGTATTCGTCATGATACTTGCTTGGATCAAATTCGGCGGTTAATTGCTCAATTAAAGACAGTGCGATTTCTTTTTCTTTGGCTGTTAGTTTGACATTGTTTATTTGGAGCAAATCAACAGTAGACCTAACCTCATCGGGAAAGTGTAACGTCTCCAACACTAGATGATTATCTAGGACACGGACTGCTGCAAGTCGCTCTTTAGATCGTATCGTTATCTTTGCAATGCCAATCTTTTTCGACTTTGCCAATGCCTCACGAAGTAGTGCATATGCTTTTGAACCATTGCTATCTGCAGCTAAATAGTATGTCTTGTCAAAATAGACTGGATCGATTTCCTTTAGCTTAACAAACTCCACGATATCAACCGCTTTTTCCCCAATGTCACTTTTCAATCCATCTAATTCAGCATCTGTAACAACTACAAATCGGTCTGTCGCATACTCATAGCCCTTTACAAGCGATTCGGAATCCACATCCTCATTACATATAGGACAAATTTTTTCCTGTTTAATCGGCTTTTTACACTTCGAATGAAGTTGTTTTAACTTAATTCCTTTGTCTTCCGTGGCAGCGTGTAATTTAACCGGAATTGTTACAAGACCAAACGAAATAGCACCTTTCCAAACTGTGTGCATGATCTTCACCTCATGGTTATTGTCTCCATTAAAGATAATTACAATACATCATTTTACCAGTTGTAAATCGAACGTGTATTCCGTATACTAAGAATCAAGGAGGGGAACAAGTGTGCTTAAAGTGTTGGAGAGAACGGTAAGATATGGTGATTTACTGGATATGATTTATGTAGATGGGAAAGGTCAAATCAGTAAACGGAGAATAAAGGTATTGCAAATCGGTGAAGTGTCTTTTCGAGCGTACTGCCATATGCGTGGAACCAATCGCACGTTTACCGTCGATAATGTTTTAGCGCTTGTTCCCGTAGTTAGAAAAGAAAGGATGGTTATTTAAATGAGTGACCGACAACAGAAAATTTATGATTTCATTAAAAGTTATATTGCTGAAAATCACTACTCTCCATCAATGAGAGAAATCACTGACGCGGTTGGACTAAAATCTGTATCAACAGTGCATGCCCACTTAGATAGGATGAGGGATAAGGGATATATTGAATTTGCAAATACTTCAGCACGCACTTTGCGAATCGTTGTATGATGGACTACAGTAAATTTCCCAGCCGACAGATCGCCTGTATCGATATGATGAGTTTTTACGCGAGTTGCATGGCTTCTCTGCATAATTTGGATGTCCGAACGGATCCAATTGTAGTCGTCGGAAACTTACAACATAAAGGATCGATTGTATTAGCTGCGTCACCGGCGATGAAAAAGATATTTCGTATTAAAACAGGTAATCGTTTGTTTGAAATTCCAAACCATCCCAAAATTCGATTGTTCGAGCCGAAAATGAGTTATTTTCTTGAAATGTCGATGTCCATTACTCGTATCCTTCATAAGTATGTGCCTGCCGAGGCTATACATGTGTACTCGGTCGATGAATCGTTTATAGACCTCACTGGCACAGAAAGGTTATGGGGAGATCCAGCATTAACTGTTAGAAAAATTCAGCACGAAATATCAGAAACATTAAATTTACCATCCACGGCTGGTATGGGCCCGAATATGCTTATGGCGAAACTGGCACTAGATCTCGAAGCGAAGAAAAAAGGCTTCGCAAAATGGTCATATGATGATGTGCAAACAAAATTATGGTCGGTTTCCCCATTAAGTGAAATGTGGGGAATTGGTAGGCAGTCTGAGAAGTCATTAAATAACATGGGCATATTTTCGGTTGGTGATCTTGCGAACGCTTCTCTTGAGAGACTTGAAAAGAAATTCGGCATCATGGGGAATCAGCTTTACCACCACGCTTGGGGCATCGACCTGTCAGAAGTAGGCGCACCGATGCCAGAAGGCCAGGTCAGTTACGGAAAGAGTCAAATCCTTATGCGCGATTACAACAAACGAGAAGAAGTAAATACAGTGCTCCTAGAGATGTGTGAAGACGTCGCTAGAAGAGTGCGTGAAAAACAACAGGCCGGACGGACGATATCACTTGGTATCGGGTATAGCAAGAATGCTTTTGGCGGAGGTTTCCAACGTTCTCGAACTATCGGAGAAGCCACAAACGATACGATGCAAATTTACAAAGTCTGCAAAGAGCTAATGAACGAAAACTATAACCAACAAGCCGTTCGTCAAGTATCAGTATCGGTTACAAAACTGGAAGATGAACAATCGATGCAGTTAAATTTATTCGATGACGGGAAATGGGAAAGGCGTAAATTGGCTGGCGTTATAGATGATATCCGTACTCGTTATGGATCCACTGCATTATTAAGGGCTGTCTCACTCACTGATGCAGGAACAGCTATTAAACGATCTAAGCTAGTCGGTGGACATAAAGGGTAGGAGGATTCGCGTGATTCGAGACCGTGGAAATATCAAATGGCAAGGCATGATGCTGACAGAGCATAACGTCGAAATTAAACACTGGTTAGATATGGAAAATTATGTTGAGCGTCCAGAGCTTGATGATTTTGATTTACAAGCTATCCAGTACGATATAGAGCTGGCGTACAAAAGTAGGTGTGTTGTATCCATAAAATCATGGGATAAAGGGAAAATCACTTTACACAGTGGAAAAATAAAAGAACTCAATGCACAGTCAATGTGGATTACGATTGATAGTCCATTTGGGAAGGACCGCATGCCAGTAGAGGATATAATTGGGGTACAATGTTTGGAGTAATAAACGGGGAAAAATTAAGAGTCTAAAAAACCTCACGTAATAGAACTAAAACCGGAGTTTTAGAGCTGTTGCGTGAGTGGTTAGAACTCGTGAGTTTTGTCCTTGAAAAACAGGTAAATATACATGGAAAATGCGCACCTGTTTTAGGTGGGCATTTTTCACTATTCTTCTTCTTTCTTCAAGAACCATTGATTGCAGCCCTCGATATAATCCATTCTTTCCTTTTTCCGCCTGGCTTTTGAAAATATTTGATTAATCCATTTTCAATCATACGTTTAATCTCTTCTGGATTTGCTTTTGAAGGCTTGGTTTTGTTTTTCACAGTCTAGGGGGGATCCCCCATCGATGTGCCGCCTCTTCTGGTGTCATATAATCATTTATGTTATCCATCTCTCGTCCTTTATAAGTTCAGGAACACACTTTAATAGATGCGTGCGGCTTGTTTTAACCTTCTGTTGTACTCAATTATAAATGTTTCATTGAAATAGCTTCAATTACAATTTGTGAATTGTTCTTATCTAGTGAATTGAAAATGGATTTAATAGTAGGATAAAGTATCTCACTATCTTCTTCATAAAGGTTTCCATTGTTAAACATTTGCCATGCAACTTCAAGCATAGCTCGTTCTGAATTTGACCACACCTTTGATATATCTAGGAGTAGTTCCACATCAATACTACAATCATCCAATGCCTTCAAAAGTTCCTTTTTTTCTATGGCAGCAGCCACATAAGCAAACCACGTATAATAGAGGTCATTACTGTTCAATTTGCTAACAAATTGATGGTATAATTCTTCGTGATATTGAGTTTTATAAAACATTTCCGAATCACTCCTCTTTTTCCTAGATTTATAAATTGACTGCAATTTTAACAAAACTTATAAAAAATATATACACTATTAACATGATTCCCGAACCAGCAATGGAGGGAGTATACGTCTTTTTGTAGCTAATTTCACCTTACTGACATTTATTGTTATAGCTTTTAGTCATACTAGGATTTACTCATTACTCATTTACTTAGCGTTATCCCCTACTTGTATGAAACTAGTCTTTTAATAACTGAAATAGCTTGATCTAAAGGTACATGACATAAATGGCATTGGTAGCCAAGTTCCATAGTCCATACTGTAGCTTCACTTAAACCTTTCTCGTTTTGAATGTCTCCCAATGACTGGCCATTATTTCTACGTTTTATATATCCTTCAATTGTCACACTATTCTCTCCTTTGTTACTTAAAGTGTCTAATTAGCAGTTCCCAATGGTATTCGAACAAATTATTTTTATTAAATCAGTAGACGCCCATATGATCATTATATCAACAAAAATAGATAGTCCTAGTTTAAAATTAGTGATAAACCATTCAGAACTTACACAATGCTCGTAATGCGACTCTATACATTCAATCACCACTAAACTGCAGCACTTTATGTAAGAACTGTTTTCTACCCAAACAATATGAAGAGGTACCAGTACTCACTAGCAAACGTGACTTTTTCCTTTTTGAATAGACCAACTACTATTATTTCTTCTTGAGTAGTCGGAAGAAAAAGGCAACTGATAAAAATCCACACTTTAGTTATTAGCGGAAATCATTGCAAGGGTTACGACAGTAATACAAAAAACTAACACAACCAAATTCCAATAATGATTAAAGAAATTACCAACCTCGCTCTCTGCTTTCGTATTTAATGGATTGTTAGTCAGCGTTAACCCAAGTGTTCTGTTCCAACCGATTGACTCATAAGCGCTCTTCCTTTCGTATAAATAACAACCTTCTGCTATTCCCCATTCCCTTCTTCGTAGTTTGTTCTTTAGTAACTCTTCATAATCTGCTTTTATAAATTGCTAATAATAGAAATTCTATTTTTTATCATTCCTTTATATTTTACGCTTATCTTTGTAGGTGTAGATAATGCTTTTTCTATCGTTTCTGAAAGACCTCCAATTGTTTTTACGATTTCAATAGCTACAGAAGGGTCTTCCTTTATCTCTATATATTTGCTGCGATCCGTAAAAAACATTACTGAATTTTTTTCAAATGAACTTTTTACTTCAAAAAGAAGTGTCTTACGTTTCCCTAATTTCACTGAACTTTTCTTATATGATATCTTTAATTCATTAGCTTTCTTACCATTATTAGTTTTTCCCATTTATATTCCTCCTTCTATTATTCACCTATGTATAATTTTTGCTCTATTAGTTAATAAGTAAATTAGGCTCTATATGTCACTAGACGTACCGCTATGCAAGCTCTTCTTGTAGTCCATTATGTGTCTTACGTTCATTAATTGGTAGTTAAATACTAATGAATAACTAGTAATTTTATACGCCTTTGACTGAATCGTTATCTTTATTGCTATCTTTAGTACACATTTTTGGTCGTTCTGTGCAACACACTATTTTTTCGAGTTCTTTTTTCTTTAGTGAATTTCGTTCTAAATGCATTTACTTCTTCCTTACTTGTTACACATAATTTTCGGACTGTGAATTACTCCCCATCTCTTATTTCATAAAATTTCTTCCGAAGCTTATTCTCGTCTTCTACATAGGACTGCTCTTTCGTCATGACGATATACATTTCAATGTCTGCATCACTCGTTTTTTAAGCAACATCCTTAAATCATCGTAAGCTTTCAAATACTCTTGGTAATTTAACTCCGCTTGCTCCCCGTTGGAATGAACATATATTTCCATGTTTCTCCCTCTTTCTATAGTGTAATTCACGATTTCTATTAACTGTCTATCCTTCGGACTTAAACATCCCGGACTAATTATTTGAAGAACGTATAAAAAGGTATTTGTTTCTCTTTAGTACCATGTATAATTGCTTTTTTTATAGAAGATTGACTCGTTGGGGCGGCACGAAATGGTATATTGAATTTCTTTGCACAGTCTTTAGCCAATCCGCTTCCGCGGTGTGAAGAATGTTCTCCTGCTGATATAATGAGGTCCGTATAACGTACTTTGGCTTTAAACCTTGTCTTACTTTCATCACCGCTTAACGAATCAAGGGTGAAGTTTCCCTCCTTTGATAGTGTCTTAAAGTCTGCTGTTCGAAAATCTGCTCCTACTATGACAATCTTTTTTCCGTTTAGTAGTGTTTTTTCCTCATCGGTCCATATACTTTGTTTCTCAGCATCCTCTTTATAATATCCAGAGGGTTTTGGGGTTGGTCTTATATCTGCATCAGAGAAATCATGGTGAAGCCACACAACTCGATGGGAACTAAAATCAGACTTGTGATATGCAATAGATACTACGTTTCCTTCTTTCAAACCAAAATCTTGTACATCATTATGTGAGATTAAAAATTGGTAGGGTGTTTCTCCGTCTATTTTAATTCGCTTAATATTTCCGTTTACAATATGCTGTTCAGCTATTAATAGGTTATCTGGTGACGATGATAATAGACAATATTCTAATTCCAATCGGTTGGATTCCTGTTCGGTGATACTATTTTTTCTTTTTAGAAAAACAAGATCTTTGTTATTCGCTCCGATTGCTTCGACCCAATCACCGTGTACAAATCCCTGCATCCTGATGAATTTTTCCGGTACATAAATATCTGCTTTATCTCCTTTAAGAATTCCTCCTTTTAGTTTCCTGTCCAGCTGGATTCCTTCCGTCTTGGGAATTTCAATAATAGTTGGATTGAACTCTTCAGGGACTTGTAAATCTTCGGGCACCTCTTCATTTGTTGTGACGAAAGTAGGTACCTCCCCCCACAAGGAACTAGATACCTCTATAAACTGAAAAAGTTTATCTATCCGTTGTTTTGTAACTAGTAAATTGTCATTTGTCATTTTTTGAATACAGTCTATTAATTCATCTTTAATTTGTTCCATTAAGACAACTCCTTTCAGACAAATTATATCATCATGGAATATTGATTATTAAATATCGCGATTTCAAATCTATATTTCTCTAGTTTTCAGTGGCTCTAACCATTTCTTCTTTGTAACGAACAAAGAGAGAATAACAAAGAAGAAAAAATACTTTTTTGTTGGATTTCCAAAAGGAACTCTTTTCATTAGGATGGTACAACTGTCACATTGAAAACATTCATAATGAGTATTTGTAAGCCAAGGCTTCATTTTTTCCCCACATTTGCATTTTTGCATTTTAAATTACACTCTCCTAAATCGCTATCGGTACGTTCAAATGGTAAAATCATTATTTTTCACAATTCATAATCAGTCCACCAAATTCGTTTGTGAATTTTGTTACGTTAGGGGCCCAATGTCTATTCAGCCCAGTTGGATCGTTGTCCGCTCCAAGAGGTGCATAGGCGCTGCCAAGGTCGCTAACTGTCGTTAACCCACCTTTATTAATAAGTTTGCTTATAGTTCTGCCAGTCGTTCGTAATCCATCTTCTACCGTATCAAAGCGGAGTAATGTCGACCAATTTGTCGCCGGATTCATTAACCCCCCTGGATTGTTAAATTCCCTAATTGCTTTTGATGTACCACTGCCTGTTTCATGAAAAGCGATAGCGGCCATTAAAACGGGGTCAATATGATACTCGTTTGCAATATCTATGAATGCTTGTCCCTTCCCTGTAAATGCGCCAGCAGATTTAAACTTTGCGAAAAATACATCTTCGTTAATATTTCCATCTTTACTGCATACTGCTGCTGGTATATAGGTTGAAGCAGTCTCATAAAAATTGCTGTTTATAGTTTGTCTATTTTGAAGTGAAATGATTTCTTGCTCGATTTCTTCGCTCATTTTTACAGCTATATCATATGAGCTTTTTAATTTTTCTTTCTCGCTAGTCAATAGTATTTGTTCTAATTCAAGTTCTTGAACTAAAGAATCTTTCTCTATTCTTTGTAATTCGAGTATGGTATATAATTCTTGCAGAGAATTTTTATTATCTCTTTGCTCCGATAGATTTTCTGCTACTAATCTTTTTTTGACTTCAAGTTGCTTGATATCAGATGATTGTTGTTTCATTATCTTTCGATCGGCTTCCAATAGTGCATTTAAAGCAGAATATCGTTGAAAAAAATCAGAGATGCTGGTAGTTCCCAGAAGTACATCAATGAAATCAATCGAGCCGTCGTTTGCTTGTATTGATCGTATTCGGCTACGCAATACAGAATCACGTTCAGAAACGTCTTTTTCAAGGATAGATATAGACTTATGTAATAGTTCTATTTCTTCAGCAGTTTGATAGAATTCCGCTTCAGTTTTATCAATTTTTTTACTGGCGGTGTTTAAAGTGTTGCCTAGTGTGTGAAGTTGCTCAAGTTTAGTGCTGATTTCGGAGTCATTTGATTTAATTTCTATTTCTTTTTGTTCAACGCCTGAATTAAATCTGTTTTTCTCTCTTTCAATTAATTCCTGTTTTACTTGCAGCTCTTTTATTGGGGTTGCTAAAATATGTAGAGGTGACAAGGAAGATGAAATAAGGATAAGTGCGACTAGACAAGAGATCATGTGTTTACATTTCACTCTATTGAAGCCCTCCTTTTTTGAAATTATATACTTTTATCTATAACAAGCTTTTCATATTCTTTGAGTAAACTCGAGTCATCAAGTTTTATAAAGCAAGATGGATGGAAACCGCTTAAAAATGAACACCAATCGATAAGACTACTGCGTTCTTCATTCGATAAAGAATCTTTATTTATTATAAACCTCTCCTTCCGATTCACCCTCTATGTTTCTAGCTTTTTTCCACACCAACACTTTCATTCCCTTTGCGGGATTAAAAAGCAAGATAGTCCAATAAGAATAAGCAATACTGGAAAAACGACGAAGATAAAAACAACCATTTCCATTAACTTAACACCATCCAAATGATTAATTTTATTGTTAAGCTTATCCCACTGTCGACTGAAACAGACATATATTTATCTAAATGCTTTGATTACCAAGAACATCTTCTTCAACAGTTTCATGTTTTCTTTTGATTTTCCTAATAGTAATTAAAAATACTCCATACAAGGCTCCTGAATACGTAAATACTACAAAACCTATATCACGTACAATGAATAATACGACATGCTGTGAAGGTATTAAAAATGAAACTACGCATGTTATAAGAATCACAACATACGTAGGTAATAAGATAAACCATACCGTGCGCTTCATGATCGGATGCTCAAAGAGCAACCATTCATGGAGAGCACTACTTAGCACTAAAGTGCTGATTAAAACGTAAAATAGACTTGTCATACAATTGCAAGACCTCTAAGCTCGCTCGTTGGTTTTCCGAAGTGTGCATTTAATTGTGCCATACACGAGTCGTAATAAAGTGTTTTGAATTCGTTAATATTCAACTCATTCACTTCGCCAAAATTTTGAATCAATACTATTTTAAAGGGGTTATATGCTATAACTTCAATTTCATCAATTGTTAACAGCATTGATTCTTTATAAATACCACGATTCCAGCTATTTTTGCTCTTGAAGTTTGTAATTACACTTTTACGTTGAGTACTCCAACCTGTTAAACCATGCAATGCAAGAAAGCTCGATTTTGTAACCTCTAGTTCAACATTGCCTTTCCCGCAACATTCCTCTAAATATGATCCATCAGAACCAGGCTTAAAAAATTCACTTTTAAATTCATTAGGGTTTAATGTTGTCCGTATGCGATAAAGATGTAAAATATCTCCCAAATTATTATTGAAACTTTTTGCCCTCTCTAAGTCTTTAAATACTCCGTATGCTTTTATTTCTAAAGCTGGCACAATAGTTAACATTTAATATATCTCCTTTTAAATAAGTAATTTACTTCGATTTCTAAATATTGTTTTATTATAAAAACTCAATGTATTTATTAGATTTGATAATCATTTCCGTTGATTTTTTCTCCTTTTTGAATTCATTTTTTTTCAACATGCCATATGCTAGTACTTCTTTACCAATTAATTCATTATCTTTAAGAGTGAAGTACTTGAAATGTCTATCAAAAATAATTAAGGAAAAGAAACCTTTCTCTGTAGAAGTAAAGTTGATATACCAGACTTTTTTCAAGCGAAAAACCTTTTCAATACGTCCATGTATGAAATATGGAACTTCAAGCGTATTACCTTCCCACAGGGCGTTATGTGCAAGGTCATGATGGCGTATTAGTTCTGAGATGGGAATACGCACTCCTTTCACTGAAACTATAATGGAGGCTAGCAAGTCGGGTTCAACTGTTGTAAATAGTTTTTTTACTGAGCGCAGAGATCCAATTGACTGTGGGGTAGGCTCGGTCTCTTTTAATGCGTCTTCGTCTAATTCATCTTTTTCTTTCTCTTCTTTCTCTTTCGTATTTCGTTCAATTGTCCTCGATTCGATATCAGGATCAATACTATTCAAATTTAACCGGACAACAAACTCACGAATACCTTGTTCACGCAGAGAAACTTGGTATTCACTGACCTTTGCAACTGTTTCCTGGAACGTTAGCTTCTTCGCAAACCCACATCCCTCTCTATGTATAGAAGGACCTTTACCGCTGGTCTTAAAGTGAGCTATGACTCCTGATGACCCAGGTATGAAAAATACAGGAACACCACATCCTTTATCCATGCAAACAATTCGAACACCATGTAATGATTCATCATAAGCTTTGGCCGTAACGACTTTCCCATCTGTCAAAAGTGCAGAATGCATATAACCTCCTCCTTTTAAGTTTAAGATTTCTATACCTCTTCATTTTTCATTACATCGGATAGATTTTTCTTATCACCTATCCAGGAATCCAGAGCAGCCCCTAAGAGAAACCCTACAATGCCGCCACTAGTTGCTGCTAATATGACAAATAACATGGTAATAGCACCGTATACGATGTAAAGAATCCAACCTACAAAAATGCTACCGATAAAGAAGAATATGAATGAAAATAAACGGTCGGTAAGAGTATCAATAGCTGTTCGCATTCATTTTCCATTTTCGTAAATTGGTTTTGTATTTAGCGACTTTCATGTTCAATACGCTTGTCTCCCTCCATAAAACTATTCATATTTCCCCTATCTTCATCTGAAAAGAGGCTATGGTTCTCTTTGCACGAACTTGTACAGTATAAGGACGTATCAACATAGTCCTTAAAACATAAATAGTCATATCCACATCCAACACATTGTTTTTCGACAAATTCCATATACTTCGGCTGCCCCTCTACACTAACTATCTCTCATGAAGAGTCACCACCGATTCACCTACCCTTCCTATAAAAAAATTCAATAGTCATTCTACTGACTACAATTTATTGGGATAATTGACAAATCCGGAATCCAGAGATATGGATACACGGAATTAATCGTGCAACCATTCACATTACGTGTAAATGGATCGTGTAGATGGCCGTGGAGAAGATGAGTAACTTGTTCGTTAAAAATTAAATTATTAAAAGCTTGGAACCCACGGTGTGCATCATCTAAATCCATATCTCCATAAGCTGGATTGGAATGTGTCAACAAGATATCTACGCGATGCCGCCCTATCTTTTGTACGAATGCATTCGCCTCAGCTTCAGTCTGCTGACCAAATTTCTGTTCTTTATATACAGGGGAACCCTCAAATCCTGCAAATGTGACGCCGTCAAACGACATGATCTGATTATGCATATTAATAACTGACGTGTCTTCAAAATTCAACTGATGGCAATGGTTACCCATCACACCAAGTTTTCGACAAGAATACATTCGATCTATTTTTGAAACCATTCGAGAAGGTATGTCACCTAATAAAAGAACGATATCAGGTTCTACCTCTGGTAATTTTAAAGTCGTTCTTACGTCTGCAAATGCTAAAAGTTTCATATGAACACCGCCCCTAATGTAAATTATTTCTAAAATAGTCCTGATTCTTCTCCTTGCAAAATGACTTCAAACTGTTGGACACACGAATCAAGCGCAAAACAGCTCTAATTAATATATAACTCTAACTTTCATGACCCTTTCTCACTTTCCCCGTAATACTCTACAATGGGTTGGATTGAATCAGCGGGTGCTATTTCCTTTTCCATAATTACCACATTTGCAAGCCACCACATAGCTACGATGACTGTACAAAACAATAGTGCTAAAATGAAACTTCTATTTGTTTTTTGCATAATATAACTTTTCATATTAGACAGCAGCCTCCATGATATCTATACCAGCGTTTAGCGCCCCACTGACTCCAAATCCTTGATGGTAAGCGATATTGATTTCATGCTCTTTGCAAAGGTTTTTCACGATGTTCATAGTGACGTGACTACATGCACCAAGCAAGAGAACAACACAATCTGCCTTCTTTACAAGAGGTCTAAAATCTTTCTTTGTGCCCCCATTACGAGTAATTCCATTATGAAAGAGCACATTACACCCCATTTTCTTCCCAATCTTTATAAATGATTGTTCTTGACTTCCACCGATGATTGCTACTGTTCTTTTTGCCATGATAAATTCCTCCCTAAACTTCTTGTTGTCTATACCGTATACAATATAACATTATATTGTATATGTAAACAACTAAGTAAAAGTATTTATTCGTGGTCAATAAGCCAGCCTTTATTTATTCCGCTTGCAACTGCTCCAGAAATCGTTTTACATTTTGTTTTTTCAATGATTATCTCGTGATACTGCTGTGTTTCAATCTCTGATATCCCTAAAAGCTTCGCGATTTCTTCGATTGTCATGCCTTTGCATGTTAAAGAAAAAACCTTCCATTCCGTAATATTCAAAGTTGGCTTTTCTGGCAAGTTCAAAATTAGTCTAGGTGAAAGACTATTATTTTTAAATGGTGCATCTATATACATGCCACCACCTTTAAGTATTCGCATAGCAGATTTAATTGTATCAAGTGAAGCCGTGTTACTTTTTAAAATACCTTTTATTCCTGTTTGAATAAGTTTTTCATACGTAACATTATTAATGTCTTCGACTACACAAAGTACAGGGATTTCGGCGGAAATAGAATAATTAATAATCGAATGGACTGCTTCGTCAAAGTGGGCTGTTAAGCAAATGACAATATCGTTGTCTGTTAACGTTTTTTTTAGAAAAACATCCGATGTAAAGCTCGTAATAACGTTTGAAGACGGGAGTGAATTAGCAAGCAAGCTACCCCAGAGCACTCTCTTTTCGTATGGTTCACCGACAACCCAAATATTCATGAAATCTCTCCTATAAAAAAAACGCACCCCTCCACTCGAACAGCACAAATGCTGTTCGCGAAGAGGGGTACGCCCTTTAATTTAAATTTATAATTTGAATCTATTATATCAGAAGTATGACATGAATGGAAACCGTTCTTTATTACATTATAGGTAATAACCAGGGAATCACGATAGCAAACAAAACCATTAATATGGAAACGGCCCTTAAGCTTTTCGCCCAACGATGGAATTCAGGGTGTTCAATCAATCGATAGCCAAATCCGAATAGAAAGCTGACTCCTATACTTATTAAACATAAGAAAACTGCGCTAAAGCCGAGTAATGATAATGTTTCTTGAATGAGTATGTCAATATCAGATGAATTTCGAACGGACAATATTATAATTGGTAAACCTCGTAACAACAACATTGTAATAAACGATATCAACATCGAAATCTGCCCAAATTTCTGCCATTGACCGTTTTTGAACAAAGCTGATAGTATCATGACAATGGTGCCGACTACAAAGACAATCGTGATGAAATTTACACCCCATTTATAAACAGGAGCCATAATACCGCTCATATCTCCTATAATTCCGCCTAGTAAACGATCTGAATTTACTGGCTTAATTTCTGCTTGGTCATTTGTTGGTATATTAAAAGGGAGAGCATCAGCAGATGCAATTATGGGAACAAACCAGGTTACAAGTAGGACCATCAGAAAGAAGTTTATAAGTTGTTTCATATGTTATTTCTTCTTTTTCTTATGAAGAAATTCAACATGCTGCATTCTTCTCCGGTGAGGAATCTCCCAGGTTACCTCACCTTCACTAACAGGAATAATCACATTTATACTGTGTTCCTTTTTTGCTTCTGCAGTAGCCTCAATGGCGAATGCTAACCATTGTTCTTTTGCTTTAGGCCCTGCGATTGGACAATCTATAACATCCAGAAGGTCTAATTTGTTGATGTTCACTTCCGCTTCAATCACCTTTAGATTGTGTCCTTGTCCACGTAGAGAAAGATAATCGATATACTCCGAAAAAGGAATTAAAATGCGAAATGGTATACGAAACGATTCATGTAATGAAACATGCTGTTTTAAGTCGATTTTAAAAGTGATTTTAAGGTCATCTAATGAAAAATGGCCTAAAGCATCTATTTTTACCGTGAGAACAAAATTTGATTGGACTCTTTCAATTAATGGAGTTATTACCTCTTTATATAGTAGGTCCAATTGCTGAGATACAGAGTCCATAAATGCAGGAGTTAAGGCTAACGTTGTTGTACCGTCAACCCGAGTAATTAAGTTATTCGCTCTCCATTTATATTCAAACTCCATTTCTCGAGCTAAAATATTCTTTTCACGGATCCGTTCACAAAACTGTGAAATTTCTCCTTCTTGATCATAATAACTGTTACTGGATGACTCTTTTACCATTCCAATACCTCCTAAATGCGTTACTTATACAATACCTAATATCCTTCTTTTAGGCAATTGCATAAAATAAATATAACTATTCGCCTGGTACAAAATACCCTCATCATAAACTAGTAGTTCTCTTACATGGCTATGTATATCATTTTTCTTATCTCCTTCCTGAAATAAAACATCTTTCCGTCTAATTTCGACAATTAAGTGAAAATTAGACGGAAAGACCTAACCGAAGTTAGCATCTTTCCCGTATATATTTAAGCTCCTACGCTGACATCATAGTGTTGTGTACCTATACAATCCAGTTCATCCACCATGCTAAAATCCGTAGAATGTTCTTGGAGCATGTCCGCACTTAGAAGTTCAACTTGTATATCTGTTTTACGCTCTACAAGAACAGATAAGATATCTTTTCTTGAAAACGCACCGAAACCATTCGAATTAATCCAAGCACGTCCACTTCCATCACTCACATGAATGAAGCCCTGTTCTTCTCCGATGACTTCTACAATCCACAGCTGTTCCCCGATTCTACAATCATTGATTTTCGCATTTGCACTTGCCGCCAATATGGTCGTTACCGCTACTGGCTCAGGTTCCTTTTTCCAATCACTCATTGTCAACTTTTCTTTATCTTCTATAAAGACTTCTACCTCTTCTGTTATAGATAGATTTAAACTATCCGACAATGTGTTGAAAAATGAATTATGTTCTTCAGTAAGAACAGAGACCTCATAAGGCACGACCACTTCTTCCTGAATACAATTGACAACCTTTACGGGCAATTCAATGATTTCATCAAGTGCTTCTCCATTTGCAGTAGCTGGCAAATAACAACGTAAATCACAATAAGTTTGAAAAATCCAAGTAAACAACAAAAAACCATGTATAAAAAGCGCTTCAAAAATGAATATCATATTAATTCCTCCAATTTCTTATTAGTGTTAACTCTTAACCAAAAAGATCAAAGACAAGTTGTCCCTCGGACGATGCCCCATTTTTTGATTTTCTCTTATTAGCATGGGTTTGCTTTATCTCAACTATATTAATGACAGGCGAATGTTTAACCTGCGTTTCTGTTGTGATAGCAACTTCTGGCTCAATTGACTGTTGAATTTTTGTCAAATGATATAAAATTGCTCCATCCGATATGAAGTCCCGGGCAACCCCAAAAGCTTCAATCATATCAACTTCGAGTACGCCGCCACTAAACGTGAATCCTGTCACTTGTCCCCTAGCTATATTTTGCGATAGCTCTTCTTTTTGTAACAACATCTGCCTCTTCGTAACTTCACCCGTTATCTCAACATCTATCCATTTTTCAAATTGCATTAAGATTGTTGGGGACAGTTTTTCTTTTTTCTTACCTATGTTTGCGAGAAGCTCGCGTGCACGATCAGACGTTTGATGAATCCATTCCTCTGCAGAACCTTTTACTATGGTTCCACCCTTCTTAACGCTTTCTATTAGCATGGATTGGAGGTCCCCATCGTCACCGAGCATAGCGGATAATCCGTCTGCAGATACATCACCATTAATGGCGGCTGTCGCGCGGTTCTTTAATGCGATAAGTTCGGCCATTTTCTCTTGGAATGTATCAGCATACGCCAGGTAAAAGAGGCGGCACTCTTCAGTTTGTCCGATGCGCCAGGACCTTCTGCTAGATTGATTTATGGTGAACAGGCTCCAAGAAAATTGATAGTAAATAAGTGTAGGTGTGCATAACAGATCTAAGCCCACTTTTACAAGCTCTTGGCTGACAATGCACACATCATAACCCTCAACTTCTATCTTTTTCTTTAGCCATTCACTACGTGCATTTGTGCTAGTTGTACTGCTATCCAGCACGCATACTTTCGCTCCAATTTCCTCTAACTTACGCTTTAGTCGGGGCCGGACATCCCGTTGCTCTACAGATGAACCTGTGTCCTTCACGTAGACAATGGATTTTCGACCCTCCGACATTTCACCCTCTATGATTTCCTGTAGCTTTTTCTCTTTCGGCAATGTACAATCTTCCGATAAATGAGTCGCTTCCCATATCACTTCTCGTGCTCCGGACTCTGTTTTAAATGTCGCACTTGGAAATGTGAATGGGTTATCTGCATATGCAATGCCGTAATCTGTCATTGACATGTATAACTTATATCCGTCTTCCCTAGCATCGATTTCATATTCAAAGGCACTTATCATCCCTCGATAATGACTCTCTAATTCACTGGACATCGGAACAAATATAGTTGGTGTATCGACTAACTCAACCGGTTCTGGCCAAACATCTTTCAAACGTACATTGATAACGTTTTGAATCATGTAACGACCATAGATAAACGGAGAGATACCTGGTAGCACCTTCTTGCTTGTCCTACGATCCCCACCACGTGAATTTGTATTTGTGTATTCACCTGCAGCTTCTTTCCTTACAACGACTGTTTCTTCAACGTTTCCATATTCTTCGTTGAATCGAGTTACTTCCTCATAACGGAAACCACTTGCAACCATGTCATAAGGGAACATACGCCATAGGAGATAATAAATATCTTCACTTTTACCTCCAAATAACGTTCCCGTGCCAGCAACAACTTTTTTTGACGCCTGGACGATGGAACCCAACGCATTTCCTTGTGCTGTCATGCCGCCTTTCAATTCATGAACTTCATCCACAATTGAAAGGTCGAAGAAATTGTTCATCTTTCTTCGGATATATTCGACTGCAGCGATGCGTCTTGGCATTCCAACAGCTGTCGGAATTTCGGGTTGTCTGCTCTGCACGTAGGAAAGCAGTTTCGAATTCTCCTGATTGATCGCATGAATAATTTTATTTTCGTATTTACACCACTCAGCAAAATTACTAAATCGGTTGGGGGCTGTTTTTGTCCAAAGCGACGATTGACAATGAAAACAAAAAGCATTGGCAGGCTTCACGCTATTGTGTAAACGTCGTGATTCACCAAACTCTATGTCAGTCATGCTATGTGTCACAGGTACAGTAAACTCATTCCCATCTTCGTCAGTGTCTGTTATTGTGTGCTCTACTGTTTGATGCGGCTTACCACAAGCAGAACAATATAAACCATTACGATATGCCGGTAGTTCAAGTTCACGCTGTTGCGTCGTTCTGCTGTACTTGTATCGGACAGCTGGAACGGTCCGTGCATCCCCTCTCATTGTCGTAAATGAAATGACAAAGAAAGTGGGCACCTTTGGCTTTTGCTTGCCTTGTCTAACCCATTCGGAGTGGAAACGAATCAACTCAGTTGTGTTCTTTATTACATGAACGGCAGCATGAGGAATCAATATTTTGATTTCCTCTGGCCACTTTTTAGTTAAATTTGGTGGACACATCAAACACACGTGATAACCCGATTTTCCTTTCATAGCGTGAATACCATCTGCAACGGCAGTCATGATACTCGACTTACCAGTGGACATTTCACCCTGTATAATAACCGACTTTTGCGACATTAGTCGTTTGACGATTGCAGTTGCAGTGTGCGATTGAACAGGAAATAATTCACGCGGATAGCTTTTGAAATGTGCTAAGCTATCATCTTCAATCGGATTGTGTGTAGGAGTAACCTTTTCCGATAGTTTCTCAACCATTGCTTCGTTATATGTCATTAAATAAGAAGTCAGGTCTTTCGTTTCAAGAAGACAATTTCCATCGCCTTCTTTCGGAAATTGGATTATCTTCTCCTGTAACAAACGTTCGATAAATAGATCCGCCTGCTCTTCGGTTAAATCAATCGAATAGAGATAGAGTCCTTCCGGAAATAAGGATTCGTCCTTATATAACTCGTGTTTTCTCAAATGATGGCACCGTATCAATTCCTCCAATACGGTATCTTCCCACTCAGGCAAAATGTGCAAGCCATATGTAGAACCGCCTAAGAGTTGAGCGATATCTGTTGCGGGATTACCATCAAACGAAAGAACATATTTACTGTTGTTCAAAACATCATCATGAACAATGGCAAGTGCTTTTCGGTTCTGATTCAAAGTCATTGGGAATTTCTCGTACTTCCCTTTTTCAGCAGCTAATGGTTTCTCGCTGTGAAAACGGTAGCCTGTCAATTCCTTAGTACCGTAACCGAATTTCAAACCGCCAGTAGATCCGATATCAATTGCCCCTCTGATTGATTGCAATGCTGAATCACTTCCACTAACGATTGTAAATAGAAGTTTGTCCTCATACCTATTGGATTTCTCGAATGCCAATGCATAACAAAATACTTCATGCCAGGCTTGCTTCAAATAGACTTGAAACATTTTCGGATTGTCTGTTGTTTCTGCGATATAATTCATTATTAATTTTCCTCCTATATAAAAAACAACCCGTACAAACAGTTCTTACATATAGTAAGAAACCGTTCACTGGATTGTTTTCGCCTCAAAATACTAATTTATTTATAATAATCCTAAATTGCTTGTAGGATTACATCCCCTTCTGCCTCATTTAAATCCATCCATCCATCACTACCTAAATCAAGAGGATAGTTAGTCGCGTTGCCATATGGTTGGCCCAGACACTCCGCTGAATAGCTGCAGGTTGGAAACCATCTCCATCGGCATGCCGAACCTCATAATAATGCAGATGCCCCTTGCGTTCAGACGTTGGTATCCGATAAGAACGAGCCGTGACAATTGCTGTGCCTCGAATTACATTTTTTTCATCTGTCGGGCCCGCTTCAATTTCTGCTGGGATAGCAACGGCAACACGGTCAAAATCAGCTATCAAGCTATTTGCCGCCTTTTGAATAATTTCGCCGTATTTCATCAATGATTCCCCTTCACTGCTCGACCATCCCCGTACATACTCAAAGGAGTAATCGGAGGTATCAAGACCAAAGTAAGAACAAATAATGAAAGCTACACCCTCTGCTACACATTCCATTTCTTCCTTTGTTGTCTCATGATGGCTACGTCGATGTACACGACTATGGACCAGCTCATGTACGGCAGTTTTGGCCAGATGATTTACAGAAAGACTTGGGTCGAGAACAATCAAATGCGATGCAGGTTTGTAGTAACCATTAGCTCCGTTCGCAAATGCAATATGCACTGGACAATCATCTTCAGCGGCTAACAACTTCATCCACTGAAAAATACGAACAGCTTCATCAGATTCTCCCTCAAGGCGTAGTTTCACTTTGTCAATTGGTAGTGGTTCACCATCTGTTTGACTTACATCAAAGACAGGTACACCCAAATATCCTATCAATTTCGATTCTTCTACACCTGTTACTTTATCTTTTTCTTTTTTAAATCGTGGAGCAAGGATCCGTATTGATTTTTGTCCTTTAATAACAGTACGGTTTAGTGATTGCCACTTTTTAAATGATGCAACATACGAGGAGTTTTTAAATTGTGCCCGTATAAGCATGATGTTGTTAAATGAATACGTTGGCATCAATGCTGACATCTGAAGGATGGCTTTGAAATTCTCGGGATTGTACTGGAAATTTCTTACCCCTTCATTAAGCTGATCCAACAATTGTTGCACCTGCTCATTCTTTTCTTCGGTAGAGTTTCGTAAATACGATTTTCTAGCCATAACTAACACCCTTTCCCATTGTTTTTTACTAATCTCTTAAAGTTCTGAGAACGCAAAAAAGCCTTTGGGCAGTTTGGTTGCACAGCAAAAAAGAAAAGATGCTATGGTACACAAACAGCCCAAAGGCTTAAAATAGTCGTCACCGCAGAATCACACCAGAAGGTGAATTTGCAAAAAAAATTAAGAGAAAATGTATACATCAAGTATAACTGAATGGATGAGAAAAAACTACCTTGTTGAAACAAAATCAGCTATCGATGCAACAGAATAACCAGGGATTCCTGTAAACAACAAACCATTGACATAGAAACCGTTTTGAACACAATCCTGTACTACACTGAATGCTTCTTCTAACTTAAGTGTCTTGCCCAGGGTACGCACCATATAATTACCGTGATCAACTACCATAATTTCGATCGCTAATGAGTCATTTTCTTCAGTTAAGGCAAATCCAAATTCAAATTGACCCATACAATTTATCTGCACATAGTCTATTACGTGTTTCATATCAATATTCCCCTTTCCATCACTCGACCAAAAAACGCTCTTCGGAAACCTCACGAAATAAACGTGTGGCTCCAAAGAGCGTGGATAGTCAGTCACCTGCGGATACTAATTTCATATCGCTTTGAATGACAACATTATATCATGAAAGAAGTTTATTGAAAAGGACAGCAACGTATGGACGTTCTAACATTGTTCTCCTTTCAGAAAAGGTTAAGTAATATACTCTACGCCGGACTTCCTTGTTTAGTTGTTTAACAGTATTTTGTTTTAGATGTTTTAGATGTTTATTGTTTACAAGATTCCTAACCCTATATGGGACAAGGGGTTAGGAAGCCTATGTATAACAGAAACAGGGTATAAGATAACACAAACAGGGTTAATAGCAACAAAAACAGGGTTAAGGGTAACTTATTTAGGGTCTAACTATAACAAAAACAGGGTTAAGAGTAACATATACAGGGCTAAACCTGTTTTCAGCTACGAAAGATAACAAAAACAGGGCCATATTAAATATGAAGTTGAAAGGTAACAGAAACAGGGTCAACACAATCAAATATAGCCGCTTAAATTAATTATCCATCCATATATACATGAAAGGTAACAGAAACAGGGTCAATACAATCGAATATAGCCACTTAAATCAACTATCCATCCATATATACATGAAAGGTAACAGAAACAGGGTCAACACAATTGAATAAAGCTGCTTAAATCAATTATCCATCCATATATACATGAAAGATAACAGAAACAGGGTCAATACAATCGAATATAGCCACTTAAATCAATTACCCATCCATATATACATGAAAGGTAACACGATATAGCACCAAATGTTATACTTAAACATATTGGAATTGAATGGAGGTACTACTATGTCTGAAACTCCTTTACCGTTAATAGATGTTCGATTTAGTCCTGAAAATATCATTACGAAGTCAAATATGCTCATAGATTCAAGCTACAGACTAACTGCACTTGAATCAAAGCTAATATTGACATTATTCTCAAACGTTCAGCCGTCAGATCAAGATTTAAATACATACGTTTTTCCCATTATGACTTTCGTGGATCTCTTGGAACTGAAAAGCAATTCTATGTATAAGGATTTACGTAAGATAACAAAAGGACTCTTGGAAAAATCATTTGAAATCAAAATGGGAGACGAGATTCACCAAGTATCATGGTTGTCTTATGTAAAATATAATGAGAAAAAAGGATCCATTACTTTACGTTTCGACTCTTTTTGGAAACCCTATATTCTTCATATCCAAAAGAACTTTACTACCTATAAGCTGGGCAATATAACAAAATTAAAAAGTTCCTATTCCATACGACTCTATGAATTGTTAAAGCAACGTCAAGGTTTAAGAACTCGAACCTTTAACCTCGATGAATTAAGAGATAAGCTTGGCATCCCTGAAGACACCTATCCTAAGTATGCAAATTTTAAGCAGCGTATTCTTCTCACTGCACAACGTGAACTGCTTCAAGAATCAGATATATCGTTTGATTTTATAGAAATCAAACATGGTCGAGCCGTAGAAAAAATCAAGTTCCAAATTAACAATAATAGCAATACTGTCGCACTACCAATTCAAGTAAACCCTACCTATCCTGAAGAGAAATCTTTCTTGTTACGCGAATTACTCGTAACTGGAATTGCGCAAGAAGATGCAGAAAAACTGATTTCGCTCTTTACCGAAGAACGTATTATCGAAAATTTAAATTATACAAATGAACGAATAAAATTGGGTCACGTAAAAAAACCAGCTGCCTATCTTAAACGAGCCATTGAACAAAATTTCGCCAGTACTAAGTCAACAAAACAAGAGATTGTTCCAGAATGGATGGACAAAAAGAATAATTCGATTACCATTGGCGCCCCAGACGAACAAGAAAGTTTACTCTTAAATGCACTTGACTTAATGAAGTCAATCGGAAATTCTGAAGAGAAGATTGACAACGATATTTCAATTATGATGCGCAAATTTCAAAATCATCAAATTGAAACGGTAGGACGACCTTATCTAAAATTTAATGATCCATACCTGCAACAGATCGGCTTATCTGTTATAGATAATTTGCAAATTAAGGACAAGTAAGTTAGGAGGATTGACAATAAATTTGTGAAATAAAAAGACACACACTTTATTTAAAGTGTGTGTCTTGTTTAAAAGGATTACCACATAAGTTCCGAAATGTTAGAAGACGGGGAGTATTTGATACTTACATTCCAAGGATATAACTTAATTTATTTTTTTGGGTCCCGCTAATGTAATTCGCTGTTTAGTTTTCTCACCTATATCAAGCATTTCAATGATTTTATGCCTTTCATTATATTCAACATGAAACATATACATATGTTCAACTACCAAAATTCTTAATACGTTTAAAGCTAAATAATTAGTATTTGGCAAATCGTTCTTGAATTTTTCAATTTCTTTAAATGGTATTGTATACCCATGATCTAGTTTTATTGATAAATCTATCAATTTTACAGATATCATATCATTTTGTTCTAATATTTTTGCAAATGTTTCTTCTAGGTTAATAGTTCCAACCGATGAAGAAACCTTTTTAATAAAGTAATGAGAGATAGCACTAATTAAATTAAATACAAATTGTCTCGCAACAGTATCAGCTTTAGCAGAATCCTCTATATTATTTTCCTTCAATACTCTTTCTATTTCTTTTATTAGATTATCTCTATTATCAGTGAATGTTTGTAAAAATGTATTTAATGCCCTCATACTTAATAAGTATACTTCTTCACCTAATAATAGTTTTTGTTTTGCGGGAGTTGAACCATAATAACTTTTCAGCATTTGCCCCATTATCTCTAATGTTTTTGTAGCCCAATTTATTTTCGATATTATGTCAAATTGTTCATAGCTTTCGTCATTTTGATTCGAAATAGGAACTAGGGTTGAACCTGTTTCCTCTCTTCCTTTTTCTATTTCATCAATTGCAAGTTGACGTTCTTGTCTGTTTTTCAGGGTATCTTTGTGTTCAATGATCATTTTCGGAATTGTAGAAATAACTTCATTTAAGGGCTGAATGTCTTCCTCTAGTTTTGCTGGAATAATTTCATTTAAGATTAATTTAGCACTTTCTAAAACACTGTTCAGAATTATGGGGTTCTTAGAAAGATGCGACAGAAACATTATTATATTTGCAAATTCTTCGATATAAAGTTTCCTACACATGTTTATTATTTCATCTTCAATTTTTTGTTCCATTATTTTTTGGGATAAGTATCTAGCAACAAAATAATAAAAAATGTATTTATACTTAAATACAAATCCATCTTCGACTTTCGTTAAAATAGATGCCGCTATTAGCTTTTTTTCATAATCTGAAAACTCAACAATTATATCATATTCAGAACAATATTTTTGATGAAAGTCTAATAATTTTCTCCTAGACTTTTGATTAACACTATCTTCGAAAAAGTTATAAGCTAAATGTGACAAATAGTTATTAAAAGCATCAATGTCTTCATTCTTCAACTTAATATTCATTAAGGATTGGTTTATTAAATATTCGTAGTAGTATCCGTAAGCGCTTTCTGAAAGATTAGACTGCTCCGATTCTCCGGTTTGTAGAATGATAAGAATAAAGAATGGAACTGACGGAATGAAATTTTTCCCTATTATTGTTGAGACGATCGTTTCACTTCGATCAATGTTTTTAATTAGAGTCGATTCTTCCTGGTTTCGTAAATCACCAACTCGATTCCACTTTTCTATTAATTCTCCTCTTAGTCTATGACCAAATGGTAGCATTTCTAATCTTATAAAGCCTTCAAATGAACTACTTTCATATTCTACTTCACTAATTAAATCCGGAAACTTTGTCAATTCACTTGCCGTAACAATTATATTCGGAAAGTTCTTATTAATATTAGCCATCAATAAATTTCTATGATTAGTGTTTAAAGTAGACTTATCTAAATCGTCTATGATTAATATGATTTTTTCTTTATCTTGTTGCTCAAATTCATGAGTACTTTTTTCATCATATTGCGAAATAAATTGTCGATTTAAAGTCTTTAAAAAGTCCTGTAGACTACTTTTATTTAAATGACTACCAGAAATATATACTGGCGTATATCCTTTACGAAATGAAGTTTCGAACATTACTTTGCAAAAGGAGGTTTTGCCGTAACTCTCCTGACCTGCTATTAAAACTTTCTTGTAATCATTAAACTCAACAATTTTCCGTAAATTGATATCTATTGCTTTATCGATCGCTCTTTGTTCTTCATATTTTATAAATTTAGCATCAGGAAATACATAAAAATCTGTTAATAATGTCTCTTCAACTCGAGGGTGCTTTAGTGGTATTCCCAAGTCGTTAAGCCAGCGTGAAAAGTCTTTTTTTATTTGAAATTCATTTCTCTTAATCGTTTTGCTAATATAAATATCTTTTCCTGCAATAGTTTCTGTCCTACAATATAATTTCGAATCCCATATATAGTCGTTTTTAGATAAAATACTTTCACCAAGATTTATTTTAATGATAGAAAAACTACTCTCTTCTGGATCTCCTGTTTGTAAAGCACTAGCCTCAAAGTAAATTGTATTATTTTCATTAAAATCATCATTTCTAGAGTTTGTTGAAGTATGTTCATGACCCGAAATAATAATATCGCTATTAAATTTTAAAAGTTTATCCGCTTCCCTTTTTTGATTCGGCTCAAGCCAGTGGGTTGGGTGATGTAGCAGTGTTATTGATAAGTCTGCGCTTTGTTCGATATACTTTTTATATTTCTCTAACGGGAATGTCATTGTACCCGGTTTTTCATTCCTGGTTGAAATCCAGGAAGTATTAAAACAATTGAATTGAATATTGTAATTATTCACCGTGAACTTATATTGCTTATATAGAATATCTGAGAATACAAGATTGTCGGATATTAAAAACACTTCTTCGAAAGAAAAATAATTATTCAAAGGTTTACAAATTTCAGTAATGACTTCCATTTCACTTATAGGCTTATCAACATTTTGGAGTACCACGTTTCGCATAGTTAAATTCCCGCTAAAATCACAGTCATGATTACCAGGTATAATAATTACATGTATATTAATGTTCACTTTTTTCTCTATACTATCAATAAGTCCGCTAATTAGGTCAAATCCAAGATTAAATTCTTCCTCTTTTCCGGAGAATGCGATATCCCCAGTAACCAGAAGGAAAACTTCTTCCAACTCATACAAATCCGATGATATGGCATTACTCAGTCTGCCAATTTTCTTTTCTAGTGGATTCTCTTCATCAGATTTAAGATGAATGTCACTAATATGTATTAACCCTATATTTATTGAGCTCAGTCCTTTCAATTTATACTAGAAAATTTAAAAAAGTCTTTTCAATTATTTCTCAAGATGTTTGAAATTAAATACGGAACAGTCCTATTTACCCTATTATTGATTATACTACATGCAATAAGTAATAGTCGCAATTCTTTAATCTAAAAAAATGCGCAAACTCTCTATTTTTATTAAAAGTAAGCGTCAAATAAATTTAAATTCTTCTAGATTATCTGCTAAAAGGTACAAAGTTTTGATTCAGCAACGCTTGAAACTCTCTATTTACTTTCATGTCATTTACTTTTTCATGGAAGATAATATCACTTTTGCTTTCTTCAACTCCTGAAGCTGTGTTTCTAAATCCTGTCCTATCCTAGAAACCCTGGCATCCACGACATGAAAATCCTCTTATGTATGGCTCCAAGTAATAACACCATTCAACGCATTGGTTGTCTCTTTGATCGGTAATCGGTAAATTGCACTTCAAAGTACGCCTATAAAAGCACTTATCCAAGCTGTGAGTTGGATTTTAAATTTAGTTGTGCAGAATAACGCTTAAAATAAGCGCATATTACCTCTTAAAGTGACACCCTTTATATTCCCTTCAATTTTTATTTCCCCTAAATGAGTAATGTCTAAAAACTTTGACAGCTTTTGGTTTTTTATAACACAATAGTACAATAATCTTACGATAATGAATCATGCAAAAAACCTTTTGTATAAGCAATGTCACACCAATAGGTATGACATTAATTATACAAAAGGTGTGAAATGGTAAAAATTTCGTTACTCACTGGTTACTTTCTTTAATAATATGCACTATATGAAACTACTTTCTGATTGCCAAATTTGTTTGCATTTGTTGAATTTGTTGAATTTGTTGATCCATAATAAACATCAATCCAGTAAGGAGTATAATTTCGTCCTATCCCAGTATCGGTAACCATAAATTGAGTTTTGTTAATATTAGGACCGTCTAAATATAATGAACTATAAAGGGAAATTAAAGATCCAAAAGGAATAAGAGGATCGTTGGTATTTACCTTCTTTTTTACTGCAACTGTGTTATATTGCGAATTAGGAAACCCATAAGTGGCTCCATGTCCAACAGTTCCACCAGTGTATGCGGTAGTATTTTGCGATATATGTTCACGCTTATAAGCTTGTACTTCTGCATTAGCTTGTACTTCTGCATTAGCTTGTACTTCTGTATTAGCTTGTACCTCTGTATTAAAGGTAGATACTGTTACAATTAATAATGCTGCGATTAAAAATAAATTCTTCTTCATTTTAATCATCTCCTATTGGGTTTGATGTAACAAGGTGATTTCCATCTGTTGCATCGAAATAAACAGATACGATACTTTTAAGTTCTTTATTCCAACCTATTACTAACAACAGGGGGATATCGGTTTCTGGGTCTTTTCTAATCATAAAGTTATAGCCTTTAGCCCAGTCGTTACCAGGATTAACAGCGTCTAATTTTAGTGCTTTTTTAAGTAATTGAGGTGAATCATAGTTAATATCTTCTATTGCAATAAACTCCTTTTTTGGAAAAGGAGAATCACCATTATTTGTTAAATCGTTTGTTTCTTTAATTTCCCCCTTATGAATGGTTACCAAAAAAAACTTATTAGTATCTGGTACTCCAAAAGAAATATTCCAGTATTTTCTTTTTCCGTCACTTCCAATAAGCTTCTCAGCTTTATCTTCTAAGTCTATATTTACCGCTGTTAATAATTGTGCATTTTCATCCCATTTCAAAGCAGAAAGATTAGCAAGCTTAATTGCTTCTAAAATTGTTAATTCAGCTTTGGATTGAGAAGAAGAAGAGTTCCCAAATAGTATGACACCGAATATTAAGATAGGAATTAATGTAAGTAAAAAAATCATCCATCTTTTTTTTATATAATTCACCTCTTTCTAATAGATGTTTTAGATATAAAATACATTTTTTTGTTTTTTATTCACCCCATTTTTTTGTTTATATATGTAACATTAGACAAAGTAGGTTGATTCTCCTTCTTTTAAATTTGTAATATTTTGAAATATCATTAAATTATTTACTTAGATTTCGTGAAGTTGGCAAAAAAGCCTTGATATAACCAGCCAATCAATGCTGTTGTAAGTAGTGAAAAATTGGTTTTTAAATTCATTTAGTCTTTCTTTTGTTAAATCATGCCTAACTCGTTTGCTGCATCACTCATAATGGTCCTGGCCTGAACCCGACTAATCACTTGATTCGTCCCTTTCCGGCTCCCCCTCATAATACTGATCAGCGTATGCTTCAATCTCTTTTTTGACCCCTATAGCAAACCTATTTCATGGCGTAAATCCGATTTCAGAAGATCGGAATCAGTTACAACGATTCAATATTGTGGTAAGCGCAATTTTTGGAGTGGGATCACAAATTGGTAGCCTTATATTGTTAAAAATGAAAATTAAGATACTCCCCTTTCCATAAATCGACCAAAAAAAACTCTTCGGAAACCTCACGAAATAAACGTGTGGCCCCAAAAAGCTTAGATAGTCAGTCACCTGCGGATTCTAATTTCATATCGCTGTTAATGCCAATTACATCACGAAAGGGGGTTATAGAAAAGATCCATTCATATTTATATGACGATACCCCTAACTTCATTGCTTAGTAGTTATTGTCACCTTAAACTGAGGATTTTTGAATTTTATTTATCCTGCGTTTCCTTTCCTGGATATCTACGTGCAGATTGTTTGGATTAACGCTTCTTCTTGACATAAGGTTCAAACTTCGTAATTTCTACTTCACCTAATTGCATTGGAACCAACACAGGCAGTAAGTAAGTTGCTAAATATTGTTGGTCAGAAATATACATAAGGAATCCCATTGATGTTTCGATTAATTTTTGATCAAACAAATCCGTAATAATCACATCTTGCATTTGATATTTTATAATAAATGCACTGATTTGTAATGGATTATCATGTATCAAAACCGTATCTTCTCCACTTACATGTCCTATTATGAAACCTGTCTCTGTTCCTAAATGAATGGTTTTCATATTCTATCTTCCTCTCGATTATATTATTTTTGTTCAACTGTCCACTAATACTTTCAACAGTACCTATCAAAACAAAGATAGTTGTTCTTCCTCTCTTTGGTTTACATCTTTATTTAGTTCTTCAAAATTTGGATGTAATGAAGATTCTCCAATTACTTCTTGTTGTCTAGTTACTTGATTTCGTAAATAGGCAGCGCAGCAATTTTTTACTGCAGGATCAGTTACTTCATAGTAACAATTGGACTTTCCCATTTCACAAAATTTATAGTGACCGCAACAGCCGAAACCCGCTTCTGAGAATCCTGTAATTGTATGCCCTGTCCGTTTTGTAGGTTCCTGGTCCATTATCTTCTTCCTCTCATAGCGTTTTGTAGATGTCCCTCATTATAAAATCCTCCAATACATAACTATTAAAAGTAATCTGTAATGCGTCTTCCTTTTCGTGTCCATTTGACACCATATCCTTTACAACAAAACGCAGCATTGCATCTTGATTAAGGAATCTCTGCATCTTTTCAGGATAAAATTGAAACTCTTTCGAAAGTTCATTATACTTTCGAACGTGTTCCGAATTCTCTGGTCCAGATAGAACTACTGCATTGAAAATGAGTGATAATCTCATTTCCTGACTCTCTCCTAGATTGCTCTTATCATGATAAAAATTCAGTAACTCCATATTTGTTTCAACTAATTTCATTGTAGTAAATGGGCAATAGCCTATCTCTTTATTCATTTGTAAACATCTCCTCAATCATATTGGTTTCATATTTCACACTTAGTAGAAGAATGAACCGTTCTGGCCCAAATGCTTCTCCATACCGACACATAAAGGACCAACTAATGATCCTTTATCATGCTTGTTACCATTTTTCTCTCTAAAAATTATAATGACTTTAATTTTCTTGTTAAATCTTCAACGAAAGCGGTTGTACAAAGTGCCCCATTTGCAACATCTTGCGTCTTAGCAACTCGAATATCAGCTTCTGAGGGAAGTCTAAAAGTAGACTCTTTCACAACTGACTCTGTGTTTTCTAACGGCTTTTCTACAAATGTGCCACAATCTAGCTTCCCTTGTAAACATCAGCCGCTAGATAGATCACACTGCCGAATATTAATAAAACAATAATACCGACTAATTTCTGTTTCATATGTTCTCCTCCCCATTAGTTAATAAGTGCCGCCTATCTCCATAAATAGGTCGTCAAAATTTTACTCAGAAATAAACTTTCGAATTGAATCAATAAACTCAGACATGGCCATAAAGATTCGTTCACGCTCAATCCCTTGCGGAAATACGCTGTCACGAATGCCACATACTAAATAATCACTAACCCATAGCTTTTCTTTCAGTTTCTCGTACACATAACACTCGAATGCGCGCGCAGCCATCTCCAAGTTTGAGGACCAATACTTTCCGATAGCTCCTTTGTCCATATTAATTGCATACTGGAAATAGGATGATCGCTCGGTTGTATAAGGAATAAGATTAATTTCTTGCCCAGTTCTCTTCTTGTGGTACTCTGCAACCGCTTCTGCACTTGTTTTAATTTCTTTCAACCGTTGTTTTGCATATTTTTTCTGTAACTGAACTTTGTAATTCTCATTCACACAACCTGCTAAATGCCTTTCTACACGTGAATCAAAGGATTCTATCCGTTTGTCCATGAACTGCAGTAAGTTACCGTTCACTTCGTCATACAGGTTAGTAAAGCTACTTTTGACGGTGTAAGTCAGTTTGGAATTACGTACATCAATAAGTGCACTCGAATTTCCAACTTTCATTTTCCGTAGGAGTTTTGCAAGAGCATCAGTCACTTCAGTGGGCATTACACCAAATTCTTGTTCCGTTAGAAAGCCAACTTTGCCGTTCTCAAAGGAATGACTTACATTGAATAAATAATGGTCAAGACCATGAAACCACTCATGTGCCAAAATCCCAAGAGAACCTTTCTCCTTCGTCAAGTTGATAACCTTTCGACTAGGCTCATAATGCCCAAGTGCTCGTCCACGTCCACGCGATCCAAACGCCATTGCTAAGTCACCTTTTAGACTGACAGCCTTTATTGGAATTTCAAGGATATCAGCTAAATCGATGTAAGCTTCAGCAGAACGCATAAGGTGAGCTTGACCGATCTCATCATTAACATAATGGCCGAATTCAGAAGCTCGAAAACCAAAATACTCAACGTAGTGTTTAGGATTTTTAATAGCGATAAATGGTCCGCCGGTACGATTTGGACTTTCTGGTAGAATACGCTCCCAAACAGGTTTACGAGAACCACCTTTTGCAACTGCTTTATTCACTTCTGATATTGGAATCAATTCATTCCAATTCTTCACTGAAAAAGCTTTTTTCAAGACTGAAACCCGTGATTGATGTTTGCTGAAATAATTCGTAAAAGGACCTTTGTAGTCATACAATGCCATCGACATGTCGAGGTCGTGCATGAACAATGATGCAGTCTTTTCTTGAATCATCATTATTTTTTTGATTTTTTGTTCCTCGGACTCTTCATATAATAGTAGTTCGCTCTCTTTTTTAATCGTTTCCACAATAGGAATACATCTATCCTTACTGGGTGCAGATATAACAGTGAAAACACGGTGCTCAAAAAGTAAATAGTCATTTCTAGTTAGTACAGTTTTGAGTAAATCACTCAAAAACTTCATCGTATTCACATACTTTCGACGATCTTCCGCTGTATCTTTTGATTCTTTTGGAATCCGGTTAATGAAGAGTTGCATCGCTTTTGCGACACCAGGCTCAACACACCGTTTACGACAATCCTCAAATGAAAACCAATTGAAAAATGTGTTTCGTATGATTACCGCAGCAGCAGTAGTCACATCGGTTTTTTCAATTTCATCTAACAGCCAAATGCTAGGTCTTGCAAGGAATTCCTCACGCTGTTTTGCTAGGTCTTTCCGTGCGCCACCTATTTTTTCACCCACGTCGAAAGCAACTGACCGACTCACCTGTCCTTTAGTTCGTATATCTGGAACTATAGGTAAGGTATGTCTAGAAATTACAATCTGTTGGTTAGGCGTATTTTCCGGCATATCAAAAATGGACAATTGTTCTGTTAGCATAATACTATGCACCCCTTTGTAATTGATAAAAAAAGAGAGATACAATTCTCAAGAAAATCAAGAATTGTATCTCTCCGAACTCTGAGATTCAAACCATATAAGTTTGAATACCTACAGTAGCGTATTCCATTATGCTTTTGCCTCTTCCGCTGGCTCCATATCTAAAACAGTTAAATAACCATTTTTCCAAGATACTGTTACGCGAGTGATATATCCATCAACTGATTGTACAACTCGATAGATAAACCCTCGCTTCGGACAATGTTCTACGAATAAATTTTGCTCCTTCATTTTCTGAATGAACATTAATTTTCGTTTGTTAATCTTTACCTCTAATTCCTTTAGTTTTTGAATAAATAGCTCTTTTCCTCCATTAATTCTGTCGTTGATTCTTGTTTCTAGAGTAATTGTTGCTGTACTCATAGCTAACACCCTTTCCCAAAGTTTTTATCAGTTTCTTTTGTGCGAGAACGCAAAAAAGGCCCTTGGGCAGTTTGATTGCATAGCAAAATAGAATAAAAATGCTATGTTACACAAACAGCCCAAAGGCCTAAAATAGTTATCACCGCAGAAAACACCAAAAGGTGGATTTGCATTAAAAGTAAAAGAAAAAGATATAACTTTAGTTTATCAGATAATATCTTGAAGAACAACATTAAATACAAATTATAGGCTTGAAATCCGTTATTCCAATAGTAGAGATAGAAGATAGATTATCAGCAGGTGAACTGGATAGAACCAATAAAAAATCCAACGGTTTATGACTGGTATTTGAATCTTTTCAGTTTCAGGCATTCCAAATATTAATAGGAATCCTACAATTGCATAAAGCTGAATGAGTGCTCCATTTGATATAGCATTAACAACCGTTAGCGCGGCTATTAATAGAAAACCAAATATGTTCCTGGTACGTCCATAGGCAAATAAAGTTGGCAAGAGTAGCCCCCACCACCCATAATCTAGCGGCAATAATATTCCTATTGTTATCAAAATAGCAATGTTATACCATGTAGTATTTATAAAAAGAAGTCCTATTACAAGCGTGAATAGTATATTTGGATAGATCGTATGGAACATTAACATGTATGGTATTTGGGCAATGAAAGCAAATAATAATAGCCGCTCTATGTACTTACGTTTATTTCGAGTCCGTTGGGATCCTTCAGCAATTAAAAATGCGTATATTGGAAAGGAAATCCTTCCGATTATTCTAAATCCCGTAACATCTGGAAAAAATGCGTATCCAACGTGATCAATAACCATTGTAAATAAAGCAATCCATTTTAGTAAATCTAAACGTCCATCTCTTATTATTACGGTACTTTTTTGAAACATTTTTCGAACTTCCCCCCGACTAAAAAACGCGACCACTCTAGGAGGGTCGCGTTTTTTTAGTATACACTAACTTCTAATGCAGCAGTGTGTTCATCTTCAGCGAATGTTGACATAAGTTTCGCTACATCAGACATATTCAATTCCAGTGCACCAAAAATACTATCATAGTTTTCAGTTCCTAAATTTCCTGTACCGCCTTCAGCTCTTGCAATTGTTTTAATACTCACATTAGCTTTAGCTGCTAATTCTTTTTGTGTTAGCCCTAATTTCATACGTTGTGCAAATACGATCTTACCGTATAGTGCGGCAATTCCATAAAAGGCATCGTGTAAATCTGGATGTGTCTCTATTAATCGTGAATTATCAAGTAGATTTCTACCTTTTTTCATGATTTTTCACCCTCCAAATACTTTTTTGGGGTTCTCTTTACGTCTAAGTATACGTTATAAGTCAAATCTCTCATGGCATTCGTTTCATTAACATCAGGAATTAACGTTTTAACAACTACTTTCACAAATATATAATAAGATACTTTTTCAAATGTGAATGGGAAAAACAATAATCGCAAATGTTCATTACGTGATAAACCATATCTTACTTCATAAACAGGTGCCTTCCGTAAAGGCTTTATAATTTCATACCTCTTAGTAAATGACTGTCCATTTACTTTTATATCTAATTGAGTCTTTTCAGAACAAAGAATCTCTAAATTGCTATAAGCTAATTTTTCAAAGATTTTCTGCAGAAAAGTAAAATGTATTTTTGCTTTTTCTGAGCTTACTGAATCAGTTAAAAGATTATCCAAATATTCTCCAATCATATCTTGATTATTCTCATCTACAACCGTAATGATCTCATGTAATTTCATTAATAGTATCTCATATGCCACTCCAATTGTCAATCTATTAGAGCACTATATGACCTATCCTCCTTTTATTATTATTATTATTGTTTTAAATAACTTTATCATTACTCAACTATTAATTTTTTAAATTCATCTGCTAAGTTAACGTTAAAAAATCTGACTGCCTCAATAAAATAGTGAATTCGACTTTCAAACTCTTTTACGTCCCCGAAATCATTTTTTTCTTTAGCTATGTTTAAACACTCTATTTCCTTATAGAACTGTCTTCTTATTTCATCATCGGATAGAATAATCTCTCTCTCATAATCTCTAACGGGATTGTTTGTTTCATCGTTTTTCACGCCAAATGCTTGCCTAATTATTGCGATTTGCAGCATTACCTTCAAACTCTGCGCTCTTGTTGCTAAAAATTGAGTATCTAAATCAATTACTTTTTCCATTAACTTTCTATTATTCATTTTTCTTTCCCCCTGTATAAAATTAGTAATTTATCAATTCTTATTACACTTTTTGTCTGTTTAGGCTTGTATGATTCGACTTTCATTGTTATTTACATTTACTTACACAAACTTTATAACTCTTCCTGATGGTATAATTGCTTTAACAGAAACCTCTCTTTTTGTTCGTTTTCTTATTATGTTGTGATACTCCGTTTCCTCTTCGGTGACAATATGTGATACGACTTCCATACCTTGCAAGGCATGCAATCTGTCGCCTTCACCGATTAAACCGTTTACAACTCCAGACGATAGTAATTGTGCCATTAACCCCTGCGAAACATTAATCAGGGGATCTCCGCCGATAACAAGCTGCTTAGGTCTTGTGCGCTCTTTAAATGCCAAGAAACCTTTATTCGAGCGGATGGCCTTCACAAATTCACTTTTGTTTTCAACTCGTGAATAATAGGTTGGAATTGTAGTTCTCCCTGTTGGAACAAGCCAAGTTTTTCTACCGTTCAAAACATTTAACGGCGAAACCTTTTCTGAAATAAATTCCTCGTCATCCATCTTCATTAAGAATTCATAAAGGCTATTATTCAGTTCTTTACGAGTTGAATCCTTTTTCTTCCCAATAAAAATACACTGCCGGTAATCATCATAGTCTTCAACCGTGAATTTAGTAATTGCGATGTCCTCAAAGTATGTTCCTAAAAAACGTGCAATTTTACTATCTGCAAAACGGTAGGAAGGTATGATATAAATCATGATGCCGCCTGGTTTTAGGTATCTTGTATTTCTAACCAATTCGGTATATTCCTTTCGGTCCGTCTTTTCATCACCCATGCCCAGGATTGTATTGTCGTATGGCGGGTTAAGAAAAACCATACCGAATACATCATGCGCAATCACCATTGATTCAATAGGAGATTCGACAACAGTATCTAAAAGCTCCGTGGCCTGCAATGCGCGCCTTTTGTCTAACTCAACACCATAAGTGTGAATGGTATACAAACGCTCCCCACGTGGTTCAGTAAGCTGTTTTAAGATGTTCCCTTCGCCACATGTCGGATCAAATACAGCAGTATCTGATTCATACGTCAAAAGTGTGCGAAGATATTCACCTTGTCTCTCAGGAGTGGCAAAAAAACCTGCTCTTATTTTGTTTCCGATGTTAGACATTTGATTATTCTCCTCTCATCGCCTCAGTGAGCGACTAGTTTGTGATGAACTTGATTACATACTCACCGCTGATTTCGGATTCCACCATGCTATGATTATCGCCTAACCATTTTCTTTGATTTGCGGAAAGGCTACGAATACCGTTTAGACTTTCCTCATCATTGGATGTGAGAAGACAATTACCGTAAATGATTTTTTGCTCCGTGGCTTGTTGAATAGTCAACGTGTGCTTCACCCTGCTCTCTCCGGGTACTGGATACCACAACAAAATGTCACAAGGTAATGCTAATGCTATACAATCGCCGCCTAGTAACGTCTGCATGTGGTCAAAATCCTCTAACAAAATATTGTTTGCAAAAAAGTTACTTTCAAGAAAAAAGAGTGAAGACACTTTTTCCTCTACAATTGCTGTGACCATTGCAAAATACCTCCTCTAACTCATTTTTATTTGACTCATATTAATAGAAAAAGAGTTTCCGCATTATGCAGAAACTCTTCTCTCTCTTATTTCATTAATATTTGCATGGTCTTAAGTATTTGTTGTACTTACAATTCTCCCTCTCCAGTAAACCAAAAGAAATCGACGAAACGAGTCCATAGCGATTCTTTCTTTTCTTCACGTGTTTCATATTGAACTGTATCTGTGGAAGAATAGACAGTCCAACCGGAGTGTATCGAATCACCGACAATACGCCAGGCAATACGGTCATACTCATGTTGGTTCATTAATTTTTGGATACGTTGTTCTGCTTCTTGCTCTGCAGCTAGTTTACTCATTGCTAGAAGTCCGTAATAGTGTTTTATTCCGTTTAAGATACGTACCTCAACGGTAAATCGACAACCATCACTACTTTTTACAAATACCTCCCTAAAAACTGTTTCCATGACTGTTTCTTTTTGTGCAAGCGCACGAACGTCAACGTTAGTCATACAATAACACCCTTTCCCAAAACTATTTACTTCTTTGTGTATCACTTTTGTGAGAACGCAAAAAAGCCTTTGGGTTGTTTGGTTGCATAGCAAAAAAGAAAAAATGCTATGGTACACAAACAGCCCAAAGGCTTAAAATAGTCGTCACCGCAGAATCAACACCTAAAGGTGGATTTGCAAAAGAAAATAATTAAAGAAGTATGTCTTTAGTATAGCATGTTCTAGATTCTCGTCAACGATTTGTAAAACTATCGCTATTTCTTATAGTAAGGAGGTAAATGCCACGCATAGCATAAAAAAACGCTAGTATCTAAAAAGATACCAACGTTTTTCGATTAGAAAGCGCAAGCTCCTTCAATCTTAATTATTTATTTGAATCAATTTCATAATGCGTGTTTTTAAAAAATCATTGAGAAACAGAATTTTGGATGATTTCTTAAAAAAACCAATGAAATACTTACAGCGCAATTAGACTACGAAGATTTGTTGTTTGAGTCGATCAGTTGCTAATTTAGATGCATTGTATGCGATATGAATTATATCAAAATGAACTTTGGCTTTCTTTCCTGAGCAGTGGTAAATCTGGTTTAATAGAAAATACCCTTTCAAATATGCGTTTACACGTTCTACGGAACTTCGTTCCTTATAGATTTTTTTCCATCTCATCGAGCCTCTAGCAGGAGCTGTATAGCGTCTTAGATCTTTTGTAACCTTCATTTTGAATACTTTTTGGCACAAACTATCTTTAGCTAATGGACAGTCATCACATTCGTGCGGCCGTGTATATTTTAGTTGTTCTTGCTTTGCATCATAGCTATCATATCGATAAGAGTGTTCGCGCACACATGTGGGAGCGAAATGTTCATCAAACCCCACTGGTTCGGGTTCGTTCTTTTTATTATAGGCAATAACTGAGTGAGCTCCAATGCGATAAACTTGTTTATAAATCGGATGATAGTCATATCCAGCGTCCATTGTGGCATATTTGATTTTCAGCGAGGAAAAACGTTCCTTAATACCTTTTAGTAAGGGAATAGCGACTTTTCCATCGTTCAAATTTCCTGAAGAAAATAAGGATTGAAGAATGTACTGGCTTTCTGTTCCTACGGCGAGATGACATTTGAACCCGAACCAAAACAGATTTTTTCCTTCACTATTCTTTTTCACCCCCCATCTAGGTTGAGTGGGTATAGAAGAACGAAGTTCTGAAAGCGGGACGTCTAGTTGATCAGCAATCTTCTTTTCATACAATGGAAGATTGGCTTCTTTCTCAGCCTCTTCCAAAAGCCATTGTTCACGTTCTTCTTTCTTTTTACGGCCTCGTTTTTTTGGTTCTTTTGCTACTACTTCTTTCTTGAACGGTGCACGATCACGGGCTTCAACATGGGTTGCGTCAATCGCAATTGTTTCATCAGAAATGAATCCTTCCGACATAGCCAATAGAAGAAGTCGTTCCTGGACAATTTCCAGGGCATCAGATTCACTAATTAAAGCGATCATGCGTGAATAAGAAGCTTCCGATGGAACCTCATCCGAAACAAGAAAACCGCAGTCAATTTTGAATCGCAAATCATTATCGAGTCGTTTCACCAAGTCCTTTATAAATGGAATACGCTCAGTGACACGGATGATCAAAGAGAAGATCATAGCCGAATAATTTAGGGTTTGTGGTGGTCCAAAGCGAGATTTCTTCATCGCCACATCAAGAATGGGATGGATGTCGATACCTGATAAAACAGAATGAAAACGCTGGGTAGGTTCCAAATCAAATAAAACTTGCATGTCAAACAGTGATTGTTGTCGTATAATGGACAAAGGGAGTCCTCCTTCTTGTCTGAGAGTTTGTTTCGTCACTTACTCATTTCGACATTTGGGGAGGTACTCCTTTTTCTTTGTTTGGAAACCCTTGAGCCACAAGACCTCGGAATTATGAAATTGATTCATTTATATACTTATTTATATTAATCGTTTCTTCTAAATCGCATAAGCGACTAGACAATGCTAATTGAATTTCTTGTTCAGAAAGTGTCTCTCTTAATTCATCTTCAATAGCTTGTTGTATGTTATTCGTCAATAGGTAGATATATGTTGTTTTGGTCATATATAGCACTTCCTTCAATTCAGACTTCATCACGGTTGATAGACTTTTTTATTAGCACACATAGTGTCATAAACTCTATTTATAATTGATATTTGCAGCATCCTGGTAATTCATGAAAGTTCTGCTTCTTCCGCAAAAGAAAAAAGGTCAATAGGTTTATCCAAGAATACAGCTCCAGTAGATTCCATATCACGCATAAATTTAGAAACATTTCGCACCAAAATCTTTTGGCCACGAATTTGCAAATGAATATCATTTGTCGGTAATATCACAATTCCGATTTCTTTATTTTCGTAAATGCCATGAAGGGAACAACGACTATAGTGACTCTGTTCAGCTATTCGAATCAACTCACTTTGTGTCTTTTCTGACTTGTGAATCCATTCGATTCCGTTAATCAACGGATTGAACCTATTCAAGAATTGATCCATCAAATACTGGCATGCATCTGGCGTTCCCTTGAAATGTATACGGTATCCCATTGTCCCACGGCCTTTTGAAGCAAACGGTACAATTTTAAATTCTGTAACACCATCAGTCCATGTAATTGATTGTCGTTCGGTCCACTTGAAACGGAGTGGTAAGAGTAAAGGGAATAGAACATGCGGTTCCTCTTGAATAAAACATGTCAATCTATACATGTTCCTCACACTCCTTTCTATTAAGACAACTCAAACATTGTTCTTGTTGATTTATCATTGCTAACACCCTTCCCCAACTTTTTTTGTATAAAATTCCTTTTAGGGAACGCAAAAAAAGCCCTCGGGCAGTTTGATTGCATAGCAAAAGAGTAAAAATGCTATGTTACACAAACAGCCCAAAGGCTTTAAATAGTCGTCACCGCAGAATCACACCAAAAGGTGGATTTGCATTAAAAGTAAAAGAATCATATATAAACTAAGCTTATCAAAGGTTTTATTCTAAATCAAGTCCAGGTTCAACCTCATGTGGGACATGAGTAAAAAATGCGATTTCATTGTCTTCCGCAAGCTCCTCCAGCTTTTCAAATTCACTTTTTGAGATGATTACACGTAAATCATGATTATCTAATTCTAAATATACAGGCAATGCGTCCTTAGCTTTCATTTCAATACTTTTAGTTAAAACAAGTTTTACATTTTTCTTGTACGAAGCCCCTTGCTCAATCAAAGAAACCTTCGTAAGTCCTACAAAAAGGAATAGTTCCAATTCCCCTTGGTCGTTCTCGAAAATGTTTTTAATTCGAGCGAATACATATTCATTAGTTTGCATGCGATTACACTACTTTCTGTCTTCATTATGTTTCAAACAACATATTTTATGGAAAAAGGGAACACTAATGGTTATATAAACAATAGCGAATCTGTAGCCTATATGCAACAAAAATAATACATCAATTTAAATCAATATTCGACATTCAGTACACAAGGAATAGGTACAAAGAAACAGCTAGTCTCGTTTTCAGAGATTAGCTGCACAATTCACTTAAATATAACTTGATTTTTCCCACTATTCTTTGCTTCATACATTCGTTCATCTGCTTGCTTAATAAGCAAATGACTATTCCCTTTTCCTCGTGCAACACCCACGCTGACGGTTACTCCCGCTTTCTTCTCAACTTGGCGGCAAAATCGTCCAGCTAATTCTTCAGCATCACCGTTGTATACGATTCCAACCAATTCTTCGCCCCCGAACCTGCAGCCGTAACCACTTTCCTCAAGCACTTCTTGTAGTAGACTGGAGACCTTTATCAAGACAGCGTCCCCCTCATCATGCCCTTTTGTATCGTTTAACTGCTTAAAGTTATCAATATCTGCAAAGATGATACCAATTTCTTGTCTTTCGGCTAATTGTTCCGCCTTTTTTTCCATGTATGCTTTATTATATAAACCTGTCAAGCCATCGGTCATACTATTGATACTTGCAGCCCTTAACATGAAAACGACACGCTCGAAGAATCTAAACATCTCGTAACAAAGCAACATGAATAAAAAGAAGCTAAATAGAAAACGTCCACCGTTATATGGAAGTAAATTACCGATGAAGTTTAGTATTCCCAATATCAAAAAAGAAATGGCCAATATATTTTCCTTCAAGAAGCCTTCTCTTATCTCATACAATAAGAACGCCCCATACATCAATAGTGATAGTCCAACTATTACGCCAGCGAGATTTGCAGGAAACAGAAGCGATATGACCGTCACCAGTAACATTACGGTATACGTCCACTGTTGTCTGATAAGTAATGCCTTAGAAAAGTACAGATTAGCCCCGACCGATACTAGAACTGAAATAGTGGCGAGATGAAAGGGAAGACTCCAGAACGGTAAAGCTTCCCCGGACGCCCATCTGTAGGGGAAAAAGGCTATGCTGGCATTAACGAGAAAAATAACCCCTAAAGTTAAATCATTAGTTCGTTTTGTTTTACTGAATAATTGAATGGATAATGCTGTCATCAGTAGTAATACAACGGGTATGTATATCAACGGCAGTGCAATTATGTCGATAGAAAATAACTTCATTTCTACCCCTCCTAACTTCCTTTATTCATACTCCTGATATCTTCGGCTATTATAATTTCAGTTTCTATTCGTCGATTCAAAATTTCCAATTCCATCTCTATTTTTAATTGATTATTTTCATCTACTATTTTTTCTAAGTCACTGAAATCATTAATAGGATATTTCAATAACTCTCTTATTTGGTAATGCAATGAGTGTTTTTGCATTAGACCTTCTTTTCTCGCCACTTCTAACACGCTTGCAAGCTCAGTGAATGCATCTTCGTACTTATACATTAAGGGTCCATATACATTCGGTCGTTCTCTGTACAAACGCAGTATATAATCTAGTTCATGACATGTTTCATAACATAGACTTTCTTTATATCCAATCTTCAACCAATCAATATTTTTACCTAATATACGCTTTGATTTCATTAACTTCTCTTCCGCTAATTCTCCAACTGCAGGAGGTTTAACTCTAACAGTTTTAATTCTTAAATCCCCAAATACTATGTGGTAGACGAGAAATAGCAAAGAAAACACTGCTAATTGTTTCGCTGAAATATACGACGTACTATGAAGTATCATCATAAACATAAACAATAGCGCTAAGATTAATGATATATATCTTCTGTTTTTTTTCATAGCTACCCCTTCTTTTCTTTGTATATCGATATCCTCATAATATGTTGTGTTTTTTTTATCCTCATGAATGCTTTCATGAGGAATCGATTTTTCGTAATCTAGTCTTTCACAGCAATTTGGTAGCGTCTGAAATCCGAATTTCACCATGCTATCAGCTACTTCTATACCCAAACCTCAACAATCACAGGATCATCGTTAGGGTCACGGTCAAGTCTCTGCATATGTGGCGGGATAGTATTTTTAATAGCCGCGTATGATGATTCTAAGTGTACGAAGTACAGTTCACTACTTTCTCCGGCAAAACTTTTAAATCTAAACTGGTTATAAATCTCTATAATTCACGTTTATTTTTAAGCCCAATGCCTAATCTATTAAGTACGTCCAAATATATAAATGTGATTATGCAATAAATAGATATACTCAATGCTATCCACCCTTTGATATCTTTGGAGTGTAAAAAATATATAGCGATCGTTAAAAAACCAGTTATTAGTAGTAAATCTAATACCGGTTCAAAATCTTTCTTCATTTTATTTACAATTTGATTTTTATTCATCAGTCTCCCCCTAGTATCGAATAATGTGTTAGGAATCCATCTTAGCAAGAAAATCAGCCTTGTAGGCATCTAATGTGTCTAAACCACCGCCGGTTAGCAGCGCTTAATGGGCGAAATACAAAGATGTTATTTTTTTAAAGAAAGTCCTTTGTTATGGGGATATATTATCGCTAATCCAAAGATAAACATTATCTCCCACTTCCGTATCATTCCACCCCCACATCTCAGCAAGTTTTATAATATGATTAGGTAATTCATTTGCTATCCTATTAGTTTCTGATTCACTTGGTTTTCTTCCTAAAACCTGTACGAATGAGTCGTGGATACAAAATTGCTTATTTTTTAATTGTATCTTCTTTTCAGTTGGCATATTTTTTACCCCTTAATTTTTTAATAATGACAAACATTTTATGAAGCTTCTCATCAGCTTTAATCTCATAATGTTTAAAGTAATTCCATGAAGCCCCCATAATCAACTTCCTTTCTGATACGACGTATCTTTAGGGCACAAAAATCTTGAACCGCGTATTAATCACAATTCATTAATGGGTAAATAAATAGTTCATCCAATGCTTTATTAAATAATAGGCTAATGGTAATAGTATCAAATACAAGACAAGCTTCACGACATTTATGATTATTATTTTTCTTTTTTCTTCAGGCATAGCAACATTATTAAAAGTGATAAAAAGAACTGTTACTAAAAGCATAATGAATAAAATATAGCCAAAGATTATTTGCAATATCACGTTATTTCCTCTCCTTTGTTGCAAGGTAATGCCAGTTAGCGAATAAGCTGTTATTTCTTTACCCTCGCAACAGAATCTGCTTCCAAAGTCTCTATTCTCTGTTTCATAAGGTTTACTCCATCCTTTATAACAGAAACATGTTTCTTCTTAACTTTGGCCATCTCCATCATTTCAATAGAACTCTTTCTACTTCTTTCCTCATCTTGCCTTGAGCGTACGCCAGGTCTATAATGCCTTTGTCGTAGTCTTCCATGAAGCCAAGGTAACTAACTGAACTATGAATTACGTTCATACCCCCAAGTCCAGAAGTAACGTTCTGTACTATAAACATGGTCATGAAACTATTTGCTGCAATAAAGATAAACAAGGCAAGTATGATTAATATCCTTTTGACTCTTAGACTAGGTTTTTTAATGAAATTTCGCATATCTCTTTATCAACACCTTCTGGAAATTTTCTATAACTCTAGACTACTGACCAATTTAAAATAAGACATATTTTTTCCCTGTCTTTTGTAATGTGAACTCCAAAGCCGTGGCTTTCATAGTAATTCTTTACATTATCTAAAATGGAAGGGGAGTTGTCTAAAAATTGCTCCCAACTGCCCCCCTCCTTTACTACGCCTAATGTTCGAAATGCGACTTATTTAACTCTAACAATCTCACCATCTATATATTTATACATAATGCTGTTATTATCTTCTTCGAACTTACTTTCAATATGCTCAGCGGATACTATAATGTTTGCTAATACATCTGTAAAAAAATGTTCTATTAATTTATCGTAATTTTTTACGCAACATTGAAATGTCCAAACACCTGTATTCATATCAATTTTTCGTTCAAAACCGTCAATAGCTTGTTCATTAAGGTATTCTCCTGTTTCCCAACCTGTCGGCATATACGCTGATGTTCCTGTTGGGATCAAATCAGACCTTTTTATTTTTGTGAACTTATCCAAAAATGAAAAATGAACTACATAATCAGAAAAATATGCTTCCTCATTGTTGATTTTATTAATCATTTGTCTAAATTCTTTTTTTACTGTGACTTTAATTCGTAATCCTGTGTACATTTCCTTATCTCCTTTTTGCGTCACATAATGTGTCTACTTGTGTTGTTCGGTCGTACTGTTCAACACTTACATAGAAAATAATTTTTCAATTAAGGTATCCGATTCATGTTTAAGTTCCCAAACAGGTTCCTTTAAGGGTTCTTCTACTTTTTCATGTAGCGTAAGAACAATAGCAGAAATCTCTCCTAACCTTTCAATTGCTTCATACTTATTGATTTTAGGATTAATTGTTCCATAAAACTGGCTTTTAATTTCCTTCACTCGATAATCCATAACCTCTTTTAAAATTTGAATGTCAATTTTCATTTAATATATCCCCCACATAGTTAGTGTCTACAGTGTAGTTTAATCACTCTGTATGTATTTCGCTATACTTCCTTGCCACCGCTTAAATACTCAATAGAAAGCTTATGTTCACACGCACTGCATAAGTTCATCTCTAGTTCGTCCAGCCACCAACAAGGTCCGGCTTCTGTTACACAAGCATTTTGGTCTGAACACCCACATATCCTGCATACTCCCTCACCTAGCATGTTCTTTCACCACCTTTCGAGTTACACCGTGGTCTTACTACATATCTTTTTGCCTTATTTAACAAATGCAAAATAACCGACAACAGCTGCTATTGTGAACGTCATCGAAATAACAATTATAGAAATCCTATGGGGATAAACATCTAGCTCCAACCTATTAAGTGAATGCTCTAATACTTTCATAATCATCCCCCTATACTCGTCTGTTGTGTTTCAAGACCAAATTAGTATCAAAACGCAGTTCACCATTAAAGCTATGACAACTGTAACTGATAGGATCATAGAAGTTCCTACCGACATTTTTATGACACTTTTTAAAAATGTAAGTCTAAATAGTTCTCGAAATCTGTAAACCTTTTCATCAGCTATAATGATTGAAGTTTTCTTCATTTATAAAACCTCCGACATAGTTTACCTTCTTTGCCTTACTAGGTGTTGTAAACTTTCCTTATTTCACTTCTACTAGTAAAAAACTATCTTGAATCGATATATCAATCACCTGAAATCCTTGTGATTGGAAGAACCCTTTAAATTCAGCTATCATACTATTATTCACAATATTTTTCGAGAATTCTATTTTATCGTCATTAGACATTATGAAATTTATGAGTTTTCTAAAATCATGAATCTCCATTTCTTCATAGGCAATTTTTTGTTTTAGCCATTTAAACAAAAAAGGTCTTGTAAAGAATTTTTCTTCTGCTAAAACCCCTACATCTATTGCATAGCAAGGGTCGTAATCGCTAACAAAAAAAAGATCGAAGTAAAAGCTAAAGTAATAGGAATTATTTGTTTTAATTTTATCTTTCATATCGAAAAAATTAACAATTTGTTCTTTTTTATTACTCAATTCATCTAATACACACGTATTCATAGTATCTTGTAGGATTTTTATACATTTATTAACCATGATGCTGTTATGTTCCTCTCGTTGCATAAATTCTTTCTTCATATAAGTCTCCCCCAACATGTTATTTCTTCTTTCCGCAGCCTATTAATAAAATTGGCAAAATTATAAAAATAGTAATCTCCTCGTACTACGCATTAATCAGTTTTGGACTTTCATAAATCGTAGCTTCCATAAAGTATTTTACAATATTCCCCCCACGTCGTACCCTCATTCCTGCATCTAATGTGTCTAAACCACCGCCGGTTAGCAGGCGAACTACAAAGATGTTATTTTTCTAATTCAATTCCTATCATCCGAATCCCCTAAGTACGGAAAATACCTTTTAGAGCGGATGAACCTTCTTTCAAAAATATACAAAGAAAAATCAATTTCATCGTATTTCACTTTGTATATTTTTGAAAATGCCTCTGAACATAACCCTCAGAGGCATTTTCATGTTGTATTAATGGGTTACGTTTGAATTAAAATCAGAGTATGAAGAATTATCCCCATGATAGAAAAGAACGTCACCGTCTATCAAGTTGAAATTATTGCCGTATGGATCATTGAAATTGTATTTGAAGCCTTCCATCTTCCACTGGTTTGCAAGTGGGCCTTTATGGTACTGCAACCGTGGATTTTCTGTATCTCCATTATCAATGGTTTCAATATTGAAGTTCACAATGACATATCCATCTTGCAAGAAAATAGGTGATTTCTTTGTTAGACGGTGTTCAACACCATAACCCGCAATATCACGCCCTTGATCCACCACATAAATGTCCGCTGGTAAACTGTACTCTCCATACCATTGTTGTTCCCTAGCCTTTACATCGACGGGAGGAACCATAGAAGTAGACGGGACAAGAGTTGCATCGGGTCCAATTAACGTGCGAAGATTCCAGTTAAGTATCTGCCAACTATATGTTCCAGTTGTCTTTTTCTTCTTGGAATAGTTCCGTTCAAAATTACGGATGAATGTTGGTTTCGTTGTTTTATCAACAAGCGTTCGATAACCGTATTCATCAGGATGACGGTACGTGAAGTCGGCTGTATCCGCCAGTTGCTTCTTATCCATATTTCGAAGAGGTTCATTCAAAGTTACTTCGCGGTACTCTTTGTCCTTATCAGAACCAATCTTCACGAAGTAATTCGCATCTGAATGATAATACACGTCAACTGGGCGGCGATCTGTTCCATCCTTTTTCACAAAATAGAAAGAAGGTACAATACGAACTGCATCATTCGAGTTCCACAGATTACCTTTTGATTTCATATCGAATTTAAACTGATAGCCCGTCTTAACTGCGACGTTCTTCATTTCATTCGGATAACCTTTAGGGTGACTGCCATGACGGACGGGCAACGTAAACGGTGCTTTGTTACCCCGTATGTCACCATCAATCATTTTGTCACCAACCCAATAGTAATTACCGGTATGCTCAATCAACCCTTCTGTCGTTCGGAAAACGGGACCCCATTGGAAATCAAGAATATCCGTTACCCGGAAGTCGTAGAGACGACCGACGACATCAACTGCAATAGTATCGTAAGCCACGTGATTTGCCATGATTTCATCCGGTGTTCGATACGTTAGATTCAAGTTGGCGTGGTGCTCTTGTGGCAACAAAGCTGGTGCGTTGATAGCTACCGTTCGATAATCGACTGTGTAAGCTGCTTCTGGAACCCATACAGGCAAGAAGAAGTTAACTGTCTCGATATGAATTGGAACGGTAATCCAGGTGTCCTTCGGGTAAAACGCTAGTTTTGTTTCTGAATAAACATCGAACGGAAACTTCACTTGTTTTTCCCTTACATACTTGGCAAAATCACGATTTCCATAACCAGGAGCCATTGCCACTTGCAAATGTTGTCCATTTGTCGGTAAGGACACGCTGAACGGTCGGTCCAATATGAACGCATGACGGTCGGCATCAGGATTAGGTGGAGTAGCCCGCTTGGGTGGTTCAGTACGTTGGTCATGCTCTTTATCGTCCGATGCCCTGGCATACATGACAACAGGTGTATGAACAGTGACAGTATTGATCTTTCCAGGTGAATGCCCTGTTACCGATAAGGAACCGCTTGATACATTGATAGTAAATACACTTCGATAGTTTGCAGTAATGGAACTTGCTGTTTGCCATTTGTTCACTTTCAATGGATCTATAAGCAGTGATGTTTGAGATACAGGTACTTGGGGTGCAAGAGGTACATCTGTAGGCCTTGGCGCATCAAGTGATGCAAGGTCATCCCTCATCGAAATGTTTCCGTCTACTTCCACGAAATCATTTTTAACGTCTGGAGGACGACTCCCCATATTGGCTTCCCCGCTAATATCTTCAGAGGGTTCGCCTGCAGGTTCCCCATCGATCGTTTCTTCACCTAAATAAATCCCTTCACACATTTGTGGAAACACATGTGCATCCGTACTTGGATCATGTGTACCGCTTGCGGTAGGTTGTTGTGGATTCTGAACAGTTACTTGGCCATTCGGCAAAGCATAGTTCTTGAACACCGCTTCAATGAAACCATAAACGTTTAGGTGTCCCACCAACCAATAGGAGATATTATACGGATCTTGTATAGGTACTTCTTTTCGTACATGTTCATAATTGACAGTAGTAGTCGTTTTTCCATCTTCGTCTTCTTCTGAGACATCTTCCCAACGATAGATATAATCTTTTGTTACTTTGAAATCATACGTGACTGTTCCCGTCATACCTGCATAACGGTAATCCGCTAAATACTTTTCGGAATGTCCGTTGACTTTTAGATATTCCGAAGAGGGTATACCGTACTGCAACACATTAAACTGGCTACTTTCATGAGACTCAGTAATCTTTCCATTTGGATCGGCTGTCATATTCGCTCCCGAGCTAGACATTCCGTTCGATTCACTCACTTGCGTATCGATCGAACAAAATAAATCAGGTGGAGGAATCGGCGGCGGCCCTGGGTCGTTAGTTTCATTACATTCTTCTGTTGCAGGGTCACATTTGTCACCTGGTTCCTCACAATCTTCTTTGTCAGGATCACAAACAGGCTTTTCTTCATCCAGCGTGAATGTGAGAGTTAACTTGAAGTCGGTGTTGTTATAGTACCCTCCTCGTTCCCCTTCATTACATGGATACCACTTGCGTTCTACCCCCGTAGGACTTTCTGTTTTCGATCCGGTTTGATAAACCAAGTCTTTTCCACTTGCGAGGGCTGCATCATACATATCCTGCCCGAATTGTGCAACTATTTCAGAACGGTATTCAGACACGGAATATTTTTTATCTCGACCACTGTCAGAAGTGACAGTGACTATATCTTTATTCCACACACCCTTTTCATCACAGATTAAGTCATAGGCACTCCATCCCGTTCGACCCGGCACATCTCCAGCTGAGTCTACATATTCCAGAATTTCAGCCACTGTTTGTGGGCCTGGATGCTCATTTGGATCATGTGCCAAAATATCTTTAATCACATAAGTCCCGCCAGGTGCTAAAGCTGCATATGTCACCGGAGTGTTAATAATTCCAATAGAATTATAAAACAATAGGACTAACAAAACTGATATTAAGCGTTTTTTCAAGTAGCAACCTCCCTTCTCGTCCCTACTTTTTTTGGTTACTTTTTATTTACTTAATATGTCAGAAACCCTAAATACAAACAATTTTCTTCATAGTCGAAATACATTGCATACTTCACTGCATCATCGTCTGTGTTTGTAATCATTTGACCAGTTGTAACTACTTGGTTATGCATTGCTATAAGGTCAGCTAGTGAAACCTGTAAAATTTTTGCTTGATTTTTTAGATAGACACCCTTTGAGGACTTTATGTTTGTTGTCGATGTTGTTCGATTTAATCCATTTTGAACAAAATAAGTATTAAATTCCTTCTTCATGTTCTTAGAAAATGTCATTCTATCTGTCTGTCCTGCCGGTAAAGGTACATCAGTTCCATGAGCATAGCGGAACATTACTAACTCACTAAGAATTTGTTCATTCGTTAAAGCATTCAATTCTGCTTCTGTCATTGAATTTAAATCTAAAGGTTCATTCACTTGATTCATCGCCCGATACATAAACACCGCATAATGCGCCCGTGTTAGTGGAGCGTTCGGTTTAAAAAGACCGTTATCACCGGTAGTTATTTCATTAGCGTAAATTGCGCTCACATAATCATAAGCCGAATGATTTTTAGGGACATCTGGGAAATCCTTACTCGCTTTTCCTTTTAAATCAAAAGCAATTGCCAATATTTTAGCCATTTCAGCGCGAGTAATCGGTTGATTCGGATTGATGTTCCCCTTTGCATCGGCTACAAAAATACCGGCTTGTTGCAACTTCTTAATATCATTGAAATTAGGATTACTTTCAGATACATCTTTAAACTTCACGAACGGCTTAACAGCAGGCAGTTTCTTTGTCCGACTTATAAGTGCCGCCGCATGTTTACGACTAATACTTTCATTAGCACGAAATGTTCCATCTTCAAAGCCACTGACAATCCCTTGCTCACGCATCGTATGTATGATGTCGTAATAAGGGCTTTTAGTAGTGACATCTTTAAACGGCGTCTTCACGGCAGCACCTGCCTGTACAGGTACAATAATTGCTGGAGTAATGACTGTGAAAGCAAGTGTTGCAAGTAATAATTTTCTATTCATTTGTTGTTCCTCCTTCGATTGTCAAGGGAAAATCCCTTAATACCATCTTCTCATAATCCCCCTAAAAGTGCAAGCACATGCATGCACTTGCTTGCACTTTTATTTCATGATAATATTGTGAAAAGAAGAGGTGAAAAATCTGTATGGCAAAGAAAAAAGATACATTAGTCAATCGGACACGATTGTCGAATTCAATTCGAAATGACTTAAACGATGCATTCAACCAGCTAACAAAAGATACAAACATTACTAAATCTAAATTGTTGGATCAAGCAATCGAACTCTTGTTGAAAGAACACAATCGACCAATCCATAAAGATTAACTTTGATATCTCTTCAATCACCTTCGCTTTTTTACGCCAAATAAACAAAAAAAAACCCACACAAAAGCCCTGTATATACAACAGGTTTTCGCGTGAGGGTATTCCTCTTTTGGCGTATGTATTTTTCATATATTAACTATTTACGCTACTATCATACCATATTGAAACAAATGTGCAAAGACTCATTTAGTTGATTGAAAGGGATAGTAAAACTGATAGGTAGACAGTAATTATTCGTTTTGTTATAATTATCGTAGAAGCAGGATATATTAAAAAAGACCACAACGATGTTTGTCCATCGTTGCGGTACACATAATAGGCAGGTTCCCATAAGGGGATCAGCGTCACGCGATGAAATAATCCACCCGAGCCGTCAAACTCAAGGGTGGATTATTTCTTTTGTGACATCGAGTACGACAGTGCAATCACAGCTACGATTAGTGAAGCAAAACTAATCGCGATTACAAGCGTTTCAAATGTAGTCACTCAGCAGCACCCCCTTCCGTCAAGGGATTTTCCATGACCGGAGCAAGCAACAGGATGCTGACCACCCTCAAAAACCTATTCTATTTATCAAGACCTAAATTGAAAAAAGTTGATAAATTAAAGGACATAACATATTTTATATGACTAATATGTTATGTCCTTTCTTCTTAAACTAAAGCACCCGTTAGTACAATAAGAATAAAGCAATTAGTAACACATTATTTTAATGTGTTAGTTTTTCTGTCTATTAGATGTTTAGCTAAATCTGCGTTGGCTCTTCCATCTCCAGCAGTGACTTTCCAACCAAATATGTTATTTTGGATTTTCACGTTAGAAGTCGTATTAATAATATCTGAACCATTTGTTCTTAATAGCAAATAATAAGTATTAGAAATGTCTGTTTCTACAACATCTATTAGCTGTGTAGAATCATTATCAAACACTTTTGTTATATATTTTTCAATTGCTTCGTCACGAGTTGATAAGTGAGTCGAATATTGATTAATACAAAAAGAAATAATGATTATGAACCCGATTGAAAAAAAATAAATCAATAATTTTTTATACTTATTTTTCAAGTTGCCCCTCCTCTTTTACTATCTTAGAAACTAATTATAAACCCTACATAAAATACCTGCTTGTTCAACTAACCTGCCCCGTTAGTTTAAGTGTATTTCTTCACAATCTTTATATTTATTTTAACATAAATATCCAGTTGAACTAAACTAATTTTATTAGATTTAGGGCAGGCGTCATCATATCATTTTACGATAAATAAACCTTTCCCCTTAACATAGCACAAATAAAAAATAAACTCGTTCATTTGAGCGAGTTTATTTGGCTTAATGATTATATGGTTTGTTGGTGTTAGAACCATTCATAAATCTCTCTTCAACCAACCTTCTTCGTAGTTGAAGAGGAAAGAGAGGGACGTTATTCTAACAGTTAGCTACTACAACTTTTTATAAACTTCTGCGTAAGCTACCTTCAGTTGCTCTCTTAATTGTTTGTTTTCTTCCCCCAATTTTTTGTTCTTCCTTTTTAGGGAATCGATAAGGGCATCTTTATTGTTTTCATTCATTTCTCGCTTTACTTGTTTCATTGTAGGCACTTGTGATTGTTGGTTTCGTAATGTTTCAATTCTTGAGCGAAAATCCTTGTTATTATAGAGCGTTGCTTTTGATACACCAGCTTCACTGGATACGCTGTTAAAATTTATTCTTTCATTGGCTCGTATGAGCCTTTTAATGGCTTCATCTACTTTCTGATGGGTGTTTGCTCTCCGATGAGCGTGAATAGCTTTTAAATGTCCTCTACGGTCATAGTTAACTATTGGAACCACCTTGCTTTCTCTTGATTCGTTCTAATCGTCCAAAAATGATGTTGCCTTCTTTAATTGTATTTAAAATTTTTTCATACCGTTCTAAATTCCTTATATTCTTTTCGGCAATGTCATTTCTTCCACGTTGTTCTAAGGTTTCTATCGTTTTTGTTGTTGTCTTGATTAATAGTTCATACTTTTGTAAATCCAACTCAGAAAAACCGATACCTAAGTCCTTACAGGGACTTCCACCGTTACACGTTAAACATGGTGGTTCCGCTGCATAAGGACAATTTCCATTGATTCGTGCATGGCAGGTTCCATATGGATTGTCTATCGCATTTAATTTTTGATCTTGCCACAATGTTTCTAAAATATCCGATGGAATATCTTCATTAGGTCTTATTTCTTGAACCTCACCATTTAGATCAAAGCTGAATACTCCTTGCTTGATGGCAGCTTCAAAGGCTTTACGTTTTGTATTATCAAGTAATTTAGCGTATCTCATTGTCATTTCAGGAGAAGCATGTGCTAATAACTCTTGAACCGTTAAAATATCTGCACCACTGTTTAACAATTTAACCGCGTAGGTGTGGCGAAATTGATGCGTTTTGAAGTGAAATACATTACCGTTCTCATCTTTAATTTCTTTGTTTCTTGCCAATAAATTCAATTGTAGCTGAATCCAATTTTGGCTATAAGGTTTTCCTTTTCGAGAACCATAATAACGAACAAAAATATATTTTTCAGGATTATTGTCGTCGTTGCTATTTTGAATAGATTTTTCTATTAACACCGCCAAAATATTGGCTAATTCATCATCGATTGGGACACGATGTCCTACTACATACGTTTTTTTGATATCCGTCTCAATATAATATTTACCATTCAATTGAACTAAACAATCATGGGTTAGTTGCAATACATCTGAAATTCGTAATCCAGTCTTAAATACTACCCATACTACAGGTTGAACATCACTATGGAGTGCATTAATATGGGTGAATAGTTTTTCTAACACATAATCCGGAATATAGTTAATCTGGTCAATAGATTTCTTTTTTTGCTTTGGTTTGTCCTCTGGGAATATTAATAATTTCACAGGCTTTTTAGGAGCGATTTCATACTGATATCTTTGAATATCATCTAAGAATTTTTGTATAAAGACCAAACTCATGGAAATATATGCTTCGGGGTTTGCATTTTTTTGTTTTAATTTGTGTTTTGCGTATTCGTGTAACCATTGGATATATTTCTCCACATGTGACCGTTTTAATTGTGTCAAATCATTCCATGTGGTCTCTAATGATAAAATAAATGTAATAAATTGTTCTATGTGTTTCATATAGTTTTGTGCTGAGCTCCAAGAAAAATTATTTTTGCTGAGTAACCGTTGTCTTATATACTTTTTTACATGTTCTCGAATAAACTGGTGCTCAATTTTTTCGAAATCTATAATGTACTTGGTTGAACTCTTGCTGTACTCTACCCCATATTTTTGATTTAAGTTTCTTACATCCCAACGATCTTTTTCCCACTCCTCACGAGTATCTGTTAAATGAATTAAGTATGAATGCATCAAGTATAAAAAGTTTGCAATTGCTGTTTTATGTGTGTATTCACCATAAAAAAGACTTTGTTGAATGCTATGTATTTTTATCCCATTTTCAGACAACCAAAATAGCCATTCTCGTTCTACATTATTTATATCTAAAGAAAGCAAGGAACTTATATCAGGATGCTTTTCATTAAGAAACTTTGTTAATTTTCTAAGATTGCGGGCTCGTCTAACAAAAGCACTTATCAAAGTCCAATCGTCTCGAAATAACCTGTTGTACCAAACATATTTAAGTTCCAAGTTTATAGAAGAGCTTACACTTTCAAATTGAATGTTTTTATTCATATATGCATAAGTTGCAAATTGTTCGCTAAAGTTTGGGATTGTTCCAATAAAACTGACATTCCATGTATTATTTACTAAGAAGTATGGGTTTTTCACAACATTTTTCGTAAGCGACCCATCTTTGTGAATGATTTTTTCAGTATAGGTCGATAATTCTTGCTGTAATCGTTCATGAAAGCCTAATTCGACATTGGTACGTTGTTGATTAATTTTCATTCTCTTGATCCACTCCAGATATATTTTTCAAATGAAATGCATGTTCAGCCTTTTCCCAATTCTCTCGAATTTCTTCATCTGAAGGATGGAGGTATAAGTTCATTGTAGTTTGAATTTGAGAATGCCCTAATCGTTCTTGTACTTGTTTAATGTTTTTTGTTTGTTGGTAATACATGGTGGCATGAGTATGTCGTAAAAGGTGGGGGTGTACATTCAACCCAGTTTTCTTTCTTAATCGCTTAAATAAGGATTCTACATCGCTATATGTCATTGGCTGCCCTACATTTTCACCACGTAATTTGATAAATACAAAATTTGTATCTAAGTCCAATTCATCGACTACGACATACAAGAAATCATCTAATAAATCCATTAAGCCTTGGGAAACAAAAATTTCTCGTTCTCCTGTTTTTAGTTTAGCGCCATTTTCAAGTTCCCCTCGATCAACTAAACGAATACGGTGCCCGTTCTTGTGGTGAAAAATAAAGTCTTCAATGAAAAGAGAGAGTGCTTCGCCGATTCGTAGTCCTGTTTCAAAAAGCAATTGGATTAAAAGTTGATCTCGGATATTGGTTGTAGCTTCCACCAATCGTTGCACTTCTTCTTTCGTTAATACTTTTAGTTTTTTCCTTGGTTCTTTTATTTTTAGAACATTACGATTGGAAGGCTTATTTTTATTTACATGATAAAGAAAATCCTTATACCTTGTTTTTCCGCCTGTAGATATTTGCTTCATTAACTTATCAACCATATCGTTTTGAATCTCTTCATTTCGATACAAATAGTCATAAAAATTAGTGATGACTGTAATTACTAGATTAATTGTTTTTTCTGTTTTCTTCGCTTTAACTGGTTTGAGGGGGGCGACGTTTATGTATTCACACGGATTTCTTAACCATGCCACAAACTCCACTAAATCCTCTAAGATAATCTGTCTGTAATCTTTCTTCTTCTCCTGTAAATACATAAAATATTGTTTTAAAGAGTAACAATAAGTCTTTTGTGTATTACTGCTTTTTCCTGTTATATCTAAAAATTTTAGATATTTCATGACAGGAATTACAGGAAACCCCTCCTGGTCTATAAATGTCAATCTAAACATGTACAGTTTTGCTTGTTTAAGAATGTACAAAATCACTCATCTTCTTTTTTGAGGTGATCCTTTATTCTGTAGGATTGTCCAACGATACTTACAACTGTTGCGTGATGCAGAACACGATCCAATATGGCGTTCGCTAATTTGGTATCCTGGAAAACTTCATCCCATGCTTTGAAGTTAATATTCGTCGTTAAAATCGTACTTTTTTTTTCATAACGCATATCAATGAGCTGGAAGAACATCTTCGCATCCTCTGCTTCAATTGGTAAGTAACCAATCTCATCAATAATCAATAGTCTATACTTCGTATAATGCTTTAAACGGACTTCTAAGCGATTCTCTATCTTTGCACGCTTCAAGTTCTGGATTAAGTCGTGGCACTTTATAAAGTAAGTGCTGGTACGTTTCTTTGCGGCCGCTATACCTATCGATGTCGCCAAATGAGTTTTGCCGACCCCGCTGGGGCCTAAAAATACAATGTTCTCTTGCGCCTCAAGGAAGCGTAATGAAATAAAATCTGAAATTTGCTGCTTATTTATACTTGGCTGAAATTCAAAATCAAATTCAGTGATTTCTTTTCGGTGTGGGAAGGCACCCACTTTAACCATTGAGTGAATCATATTTTGTTCTTTCACATCAATCTCATAATTTGTAAGTTTGACTAAAGTATCTATAAATGACAATTCGTTTTTAATGCTGAAGTCCACGACTTCTCCTAAATGTTGCGTCATTTGTTTCAGTTTTAAGTACTCTAAGTTTTGGATTAATTGCTGATAACTATTCTTCATCGCTATACACCTCACCGATTGCTGCTAGATTTTGTTTGGCTAAAGCATCGATATCTGGATAATAGGGAATTGCTTTGGCTAGCGTATCTTTATAATGCGTCTCTTTATAATTTAATTTCGATGTAGTTATCTGATGCTGCACAATTAATTCCGTGGTATAGTAGACAAATAACTGATCATCATATACTTGTAACCCGACCGTCTTCCCTTGATATTTGGCTGGAACCGAATATTGGTTAGACTTGTAGGTAATCATGTTTGAAGCATTGACTTTTACAAGTGTGTGCTTGATTCTGTAAGAATCTTTTACTTTGTCCTGTGGTAGGGGGAGTAAGAGGTTCTTTTCTTGTTTGTGCGCAAATAGTGGTATCTTATTCGTCCCTTGATTGATACTTTGATTAATACGTGTACAGAGCTTCTGTATGAATTGATGTAACTCTTCATAGTTGAATTTCCCCTGATAAGCATGAATCTCATCCAACAGCTTCATAGGTGCTTCTACTTTGCCTTTTGTTCTAGGTCTTCCTGCAACACAAGGTTGGACTTTGAAGCCGAAATCCTTCGCGAATTGAGTAAACTTGTTATTCACAACTCCCTTGAAATAATCTGTTCTTGCCTCATCCATTACGGTTTTCATATTGTCTGTCACAATCACTTTTGGTACGCCTCCAAATACTTCAAACGCTTCTGTCATAAATGACAATAAGACACTTTGAGATTTTGAAATACTTAGATGAAAGGCTCTAAATCTTGAATAAGAAAGTAGGAGCACTGCCACATTCACATAGATAATTTCACCATCTTTCATTTCATAGCGAATACTCTCTTTCCAATCCAGCTGTGCTTGTTCACCAGGTTTCGTTTCATAACGAATCCCAGATGAAGCACTTGATGTTGTACGCTTTCCATCATCAAAGTAGGCCTTGAATTCTGGTTTTCGATTTATATATGCACGGAAAGCAGATTGCGAACACTGTAGATCATGATTATCCGTAAGATATTGCCATAAAACTCGCTTGTAATAAAAGATTTGTTTGGAATCGGTGGATAAAAGTAACGCGATGACTTCATAGTATTGGTCAATTTTAGAAGCTTTATTTCTAGTTTCCTTTGGTGTGAAACCGTTTAAATATTTTTCAATCGTTCGACGATCTACATTTAATTCTCTAGCCAACCGGCTTTTATTTATTTTCATTTTTAAATTCCCCATTAGTTGCTGTAGTTTTGGTAGATCGAAAAGATTCTTCACTTCAATTTCCGTCTGAATATCTAGCTGCAAATACACACCAATCACCTCTTGATTAGTATGAAGAAGTGACTCGGATATGTACATATCTATTCAAGCACTTATGTACATATTTAGACTATCATTTATACCTGGTCTACTAATATGTATCTTTTGCTGTTATTCTTTAAGAGGACTTCTTGTACTCTCATAGAGCTGCACCCCCAAAACTATTTCTTATACGATCAGTGTAAAATATCTCTCTACACCTCCCACTGCGGGCTATGTCCCCACATTATAAAAACATGACCTTCTTACATAACATATTAGACATATTAGACCAAATTTTAAATACCTAAATAACAATTCAAATATGTATGTAAAAAGAGGATATATGCTTATATATTAAACATAGTATCCTCTAATAATTATAGTATAGTTAATTCTATCTATCCAAATCTAAGGGGAAGCACCCTCTAGGGCTTGATGGTAATCGGCTCTCGCCACCCTGTTACTAAGAAAGCCTGTCCTTCAATGTATTTCAAATTTAATTCCAAAGTTGGGTGTACTTCGATTTCCTGTTGAAAATCTTTCTTTAAAACCTCTAATTTTGAAAGTGCATACCTCCATTAGATGTAATATTTTATTGTGTTCTCTTTCATTTATATTTATTATTTGTGTATAGGGTATCTCTAACTTCTTCGCTATTTGAATTAAATCGGTTTTTTTATTATGATATTCAGTTCTCTAGATTTGACATTTTATCTATTGAGCAAATCCCGGTTTTTTCTGTTCATTCATTGAAAAAAGTCGAAACAGTCAAAACGGACAGAGTGTAGAATCTTTAAAAAATAAAGATGAGGCAACTGTTACTTGGAGGCAAATAATAATGCACATCGGTTTTTTTGTTCTCGCTGGAACCTTTTTTATGCATAATCTTCAGCATTGCATTTTTAACGCACATATAAACGATGAGGTTGAATTGTTCAAGCGGTAAAACGAGCTTTTGCGATCAGACATATAACAATGTTCTAGCCTAATGCACTCGAAATACTTTTTCGGGATCTTTATATCACGTAACGCACGCCATGCTTTTCTAAGAAGATGGCCAACTGTACTTTGTAAAGTCCAGAAATGGCCTAAGTGGTGAGTTCTACTATAACCTGTAATATTCCTCTTATAAGACCCTAATTAAGTCCGCTCGTATTTCATATTATTCAGCTTCATTGAAAAAAAAGTTGTGAGACAACCTTCCATCTGAAATACTTTTCCCAAACTTTTCAGTAACTGAATGAAAATATTTTGAACCTTTTAGTAAAACTAATCTATTAAATTTCATAGGAATATGCTCAAGTAACTCCCAATTTCCAATGGCATTCGTATCAGGAAAAACGATTTTTCTGTCCAGATCAGAGATATTAGAAAAACCTAGATTCTCTAATTCTTCTGTAGTATCTGGCACCTTAGATAAACCTGTAGCTTTATGCCCATAAATTCCCAATCCACCAATAGAATCTTCATCCAAACTTAAATATACAATTGCACTCCATGTTGCTTTATCCAAATGCATTAAAGACAATGATTCTGAATTAGCTAGTGATTACAGCCACGAGAATGTACCACTCATTGCCAATGAGTTTACCACTGATCAAAAAGATGAGTATTGCGGACAGATTGAGCCAGTAAGTGCGGGGAAGAGAGCCACCGGAATGTTACCGTTCCAATGGCTCTCTATTTTATCTAAACCTTTTACTTTCTAATTGTTTGTCAATAATGTCAATAGCCCAACGAACGAGTTCATCATGATCTATTGCCTCATCTTCAATCCCTAGGCAGGAGGATAATAGACTTTCTTCCACTTTCTCCATTACATCATCAGGTAAATACATGTGAAAAAAATACATGGCTATGCGATATTCAACTTCTGATGGAATCATATAGATTCCCCCAATCCATGGCGTTCTCTCATAGAAATCTCACCGTCTATCAAGATTTGATAGGAGTCATGGATAATTCGGTCTAGAATAGCCTCCGCAATTGTTTCATTCCCCAATTTTAAATGCCATCCACTAGGATCAATTTGTGAACAGTAAATAGTAGAAGCCACTTTATGGCGGGATTCAGTGATTTCGAGCAGGGTCGTTGCTTCTTCTGTCGATAAATCTGTCAGTAGCCATTCATCAAGAATCAAGAGATCGACCTTTGTATACTTTTTGATGCATTTACGATAGCTTCCGTCTGCTGCTAACTTTGCCAACAGCAGTTCATCAAGTAATTCTGGTAAGCGGATATATTTTACTTGATAAAATTGCCGACAAGCTGAAATACCGAATGCAGTAGCTAAAAATGATTTTCCTGAACCAGTAGGGCCCTTCAATATAATGTTGTGACTGTCTTGGATATAGAGGCCGCTAGCTAGTTTCAAAATCATTTCTTTGTCTAATCGACGGTCTTCATAGTACTCGATATCTTCGATACAGGCCTTTGAATTTAGAAAAGTAGCTGCTTTGATCAACCGTTGAAGCCTATTGCTTTTACGGCGGGAATGTTCTAAATCAATGAGTAAAGAAAAACGGTCTTCAAAACTCATATTTTGGAATTCTTTATTTGATGCTTGTTCCTTGTAGGCTTCCAGCATACCGATCAATTTTAGCTCGTGTAATTTTGTTAAAGTTTGTTCATTCATCATTTATCGGCACCTCCATAATAGGATGCGCCCCGTGTAAAGGCATGGTTATTTTGGCTGATTTGTGTTTCACGTTTAATTTCTTGCTCGGCATCATTCTTTTTGTTGTTCTTTAAAATGGTTTGAATACTTTTGACCGTAGGTGTAACCGTCAAGTAGAATTGAGCAGTTTTCACAAATTAAGTTTGATCAATTTTCCACAATTAAGTTTGAGCACTTACTTCGGGAAACAAAGTCTTTCTGTACTTCATACGCATACTTTCTTCGTCTTCTCCGAAGGAAATCACCTCACTTCGATGTAGAAGGCGATCCAATATAGCGGTTGTCAGTGAGGTATCTCCTAAAAATTTACCCCATTCATTTGGACCCTTATTCGAAGTTAATATAAATGCGGTTTTATCATACATGTCATATATAAACTGGAAAAACAGGCTTGCTTCCTTTGGATCTACAGTCATATACATAACATCATCAATAATTATTAAATCTGATGTTGTAATACGTTTATAGCGTGTCTTTGATTTACTAACGTAATCACTGCTTTTTAAAATATATATTAGTTCTCCCATTGAAACGAAGGTCACTTGATATCCATGTTCAATAGCCAAAGTGCCTAGTCCTACGGACAAATGTGTTTTGCCTGTCCCAGGTGGGCCCATTAGAATTAGGGTAAACATCTCTTCAATCCAATTTAAATCTTTTAATAATTTAAACTGTCTCTCGCCAATCGCATTTTGTTCTTCCAGTCGATAATCTGCCAGTGTTTTTGGATAGGGAAAGTCTGCCCATTGCATTAGTCGATGAATGGTCTTTTTTTCTCTGCACACCATTTCATGGGTAAGGAGTTCATTAATAAACTCGTGATAAGTCCAACTGCCCGATTCTGCATTACGCAAAAGAGCGGGAAGCTCTTTTGCGGTTTCAGCGAGTCTCAAGGTTCTACATTTTTCTTGTAATAGTTCAATAGGAGAGGTCATGACCTTTTACCCCCAGATAATAAATCGGTGTAGTAATCTTCTGATCGTTCTGCTGCCTTATATTCTTGATATTTTGGTGAATTGGTAATTACTTCTTTTACTTGCATCTGTGATTCTTTATGTAGCGTGAAAGCGACATCTCTGAAGTCATTAGCACTAATCATATGCAAAGTTTTCACAGTTTCCAGCGCTTCATTTATATGCTCTGGATGATTTCGAATGACCATTTGTAATACTTTCAACTGGTCTAATAAGTGTCTTGGATACTTCTTATTCAATTCATCTAAAAACCAACAAATCAATTCTTTATTAGAAAACCTAATCACAATTTCGTCTCTCAATAGCGTTTTCTTTGGACTTGGTTTCTTATGATGAGTTGGATCATAAACTAATTGTCCTTTCGAACTACAGAGTAAATGTCTCGCGATTAATTCTCCAGATGTCTGTAATCGAATATTTAGGTGGTCATCTGTGGTTACTTCTAAATATGCCATGTTTTTAGTTTTCGCATCGTACGTACCTGTAGGTACGGAATAACGATTGGATTCAAAGCGTATGACATTGTCCTTTTGAATTGTTCTTGTTATACTTTCTATTAGGGAATTCTCGAAAGAGAATTTTGAAGAGACTTTTCTTAAGTGCAGTTTTTCGACTGTATGCACTTCAGAAGGTCTTTTTTTTGTATTATGATGCACTTTGTAGTTTCCGGTTCTCTCAAGCCATTGAATGGCTTGTTGATTCCACAAATGGATGTCTTGAAACTCACGATTCTTCATGAAGTTATGCTTCACGAACTTGACGACTTGTTCTATTTTCCCTTTTGATTCGGGATCGCTTTTTCTACATAAATAAATAGAAAATTTTCTTAGTTTACGGTAATTATCAAATTCCTTGGTAAATAATAAGTCACCCGCATTTTCACTTACAGCTAGTAAAGCATCTTGGTCATATACCATTTCTTCAGGCATGCCTCCAAAAAACTCAAAAGCATTTTCATGACAGCGGACTAAATCTCTTGTATGGAAATGTCTATCTAAGAATTCAATGTACTTATACCTAGAATTGGATAATACAAACCCAATAAAATAAAGCCTTCTTCTCTTTCCGTCATTACAAGTCACCAAATCTTGACCGAAATCTACTTGTGCTTGAAAACCCATCGGACTATCCGGAACTGCTTCATAAACTCTTTGTTCAGACACTTTTGGTATATGATATGCAGCACGTAACTCATTCACATAATTCCTAGTAGTATTCTCCACAATATTATCTTCATTCAACCCCTGATTCTCTTTCAACCAGTCGTAGACCTGGGCACTACTCATATCAGGATATTTCTTCAACCATCCAACAATGACATCCCTGTAGGGATCCAACTTCTTTTTACGTGATTGTAAGGAGACTAAATAATCCTCAAATTCTTCAGATGTACTCTTTAGATATTTAGAAACGGTATTTCTTGAAATGTCCAACTTTCTCGCAATTGCCGACTTAGAAAAGCCCATTTCGGATAACTCGCAGATTTTCATATAAATCATGATTTTCTTCACTCCAGTTTCCTCACTTCCTTTTACAAGTTTAGTATAAAGGAAGTGAATTATTTAGAGGAAAACTGCTCAATCTTATTTGTGGAAAACTGCTCACTTTAGTTTATCGTTTACA
>NZ_JBBOXF010000003.1 GCF_038007465.1 Sporosarcina sp. FSL K6-1508
TGGGCAAAGCCCATGATCTTTTCTTTTGCTTTTGAACTTGGGGGAGCGGTTTTTGCACCCTTGCTTTTCGCCTCGCAGAGCACGTCCAGAAGAATTCTGGTATACCGTGTTATACCAAATGGTTTTGGGTTCTCTCGCCTGATGTGTTATTCTCAATCAAAATGGAGGTGTCCAAAATGGCTCACGTTCAAAAATTCACTAAGGGCAATATGCAAGGACTATCAATTCATTTAGACCGAAAAACTGAAAACCATTCAAACGAAGATATTGATAATGAACGCACACATTTGAATTATGACCTCTGTGAAAAAGAGGGTGACACGCTTTCTCGCATGAATGAAAGACTGGACGAAGTTTATTGCATGGATCGGAAAGATGTAAAGGCATGTTGTGAGTGGGTCGTAACATTGCCTGAATCACTCAAGGATGCATCTCACGAGCATCAAAGAACATTCTTTGAGAATACCTATGAATTTCTTTCTGACCGGTATGGTGGCGAGCAGAACGTTATTTCAGCGAACGTACATAACGATGAAACCACCCCACACATGCATTTTGATTTTATCCCTGTCGTTTGGGACGCGAAAAAAGAACGAGAAAAAGTATCTGCTAAAGAAGTACTGACGAGAGCAGAACTGAAAAATTTTCATACAGAGTTAGACAGACATTTGAAAGAACGGATTCCTGAAATTTATCAAGAAGGGATTTTGAATGATAAAACAATCGGGATCGAGAATATCCATTCGTTGAAAAAACATTCAGCGGAGATTGAAGAGCAGAAAAAAGTGATGGCTGCGGATTTGAAAAGATTTAAAAAGCCAAAAGATGTTTTTGATAAAGTGGATGGAAATGCAGAGAAGAAAACCGTGGGAATCATGAACAAAAAAGAAGTAGTTGTTTTGCTGAAAAAGGATTATGAGAATTTGGGTGTATTGGCGAAATCGAGTATTAAAAGCGATTATCAATTTGAAAATTATAAATCAGTTGCTGAAAATAAAATTGGTGATTTGGAGAAAAGTAAAAAGGGACTGGAAGGAAAAATTGAAAGACTTGAACAAAAAAACACATATCTTGAACGAGAAAAACAATTGATTAAAAGCGATAAAATACATCAACAAAGAAACGCGGTTGTTTATAAAAGCATTTTGGAAGATAAAGAGCCAGATCTAGAAATTAGTGAATCGGAATTTAAAGGACGCTTGATTCTTCATAGTTTAGAACGTGATGGCATGCCGAAGGATAAAGCGGAGGGGCTAAATTGGCTTGAAATCCTTGAAGAAAACAAAATCAATCAAACGATTCCTCAAAATCGGTTGGGAAAAGCTATGGATAAACTGAAATCGTTTTTGGAGAAGTTTATAAAACGAGTTAAAACAGCTGATTTTTCATTGGATGGATTGAAAGAAAAAGACAAAGAGATTAACCAGCAGACAAAGCGGAAAAAAAGTAAATCTTACGATATGGAACGGTGAGATTAAAAAGAATGCTCTTGAAGCGTCTCAGAATTCGTTCTGAGGGCTTTAAGAGCATTTTGCTTAGATTTATATGTATTTGATATTTAAAACGCTTTAAAAGGATTCTGAGCGTTTTGAGAGGGGGGTGAATTTGGTTTTGATCTTGGTTTTGACCTTGTTTTGAGTGGAACGAAAAACGGGTTTCTACTTCTCTTGATACATATAGAAACAACTCAAGCGCTTGAAAGTCCGACGAGCCCTAGAGCTGTATGACTTAAAACGTGTTTTGACATGTAAAAAGCCTTCTGATAGTATTGGAATTGTCTAGAAACCAAATACACAGAGGGCTTTTTGTATGTTTCCCCTCGAAAGAGAGGCTTTTTATGAGTTTGTATCCTGATAGTAGCACAGGTATTAAGGAGCAATCAAGTACCTGTGTTCAAAAAGACGTTGAACTTTTGCGTGATTTGAATGCCAAAGGTGAGGAACGTGACTGGAAAGGCAAGAAGAAGCGTTCTATTCTGATGGCAAAGCATCTTGAAGCAGTTGAAGCTTTAGCGAAAAAAGCAGAGCGAATGTATGACTGCGGAAATTATTTAGTGTTTAAAATGAAAGACGGTAGATTAAAGCTTTATCAAGCGTATTTTTGTAAAGTGAGGTTGTGCCCGATGTGCAATTGGCGAAGGTCACTTAAAATTGCCTTTCAAAATAAAAAAATTGTTCAAGCGGTGAATGAGCGAGAAAAAGTGAAGTGGGTGTTTCTTACTCTCACGGTGCGTAATGTTGAAGGTGAAGAACTAAAACCTACGATGGATCAGATGACGAAAGCATGGAATCGTTTTGCAGGCTATGCAAGATTTAAAAAGTCGGTGCGTGGCTATTTTCGGGCTATGGAAGTAACTCGGAATTGGGATAAGGAAAGTGAGTGGTATGGTACGTATCATCCTCATTTCCACGTGTTGTTAGCTGTGCCAAATGATTATTTTGGTCGTAATTATATTAAGCAAACTGAATGGACAAGCATGTGGCAAAAAGCTATGCAAATTGATTACAAACCGATTGTTCATGTAGCAAAGGTTAAGCCTAAAAAAGAATCACCTGATTTTGTGGAAATGGAGCAAGAAGTGAGAAAAACGATTCTTGAACAAAATGCTATTTTCGAAGTTTCCAAGTATCCAGTGAAAGATACAGATGTGATACGAGGGAATAAAGTGACAGATGAAAATATACAGACGGTCAAGGACTTAGATAAGGCATTGGCTTATAAGCGATTAATTTCTTACGGTGGTATTTTGAAAGAAATTCATAAGGAATTACAATTAAGCGATGCCGAGGATGGCGATTTAATCCATATTGATGATGATTCAGACGAGGTTGCAAATGGTGCTGTTGATGTGATGGCATATTGGCATGTTGGATTGAATAATTACGTAATTTCTAGGAGGGAAACAAATGGTTAAGCCAGGTGATTTATATTATTACTGCCCCGGGTGTAAAAGATTTCATGAGCATTATTCTTCTGCTCATAAAGGCGTGAATCGAAAACTGTGTTTTATTTGCGAAAAGATTCAGCCTAAGAAAACGAAAATTGTCGGTAATGATGAAGATGGTCGTATTCAAATATGTGATAAATGTCTTTCGGAAAATACTTATTCTTGATGTGAATTTGAATTTCAGCAAACGGGCCATATAGTGAATATAGGGGGGGAATTAATGGTGAAGAAAATTATTATTGTTATGTTGATGGTATGCGTTTCAATTTTGGCTGCTTGTTCTTCAACGGCAACAAACCTAGAAAAGGTTGAGAGTGTGCCGAAATTTGTGCAGGATTCTATACAGCCTAATGTTCAATTACAGTTAAAAGAAGAAGACAAAAATAGTTATTATATCACTCTTCAATCTGATGGGGATGCAGATTTTAACTATGATGTAAAAGGTGACATAGTGGAAATTAAATTTGATGTGTCTGACTCTGACACGGAACAAGAAAAACAAACTGTATATCACCTAACGATAGATAAAGATATTACAACTATTGATGTGTATGTCAATGGGGAACACAGCGGTTTCGATATAACCTCATAATATCTACATCCCCGACATTTAACCAATCGGGCGCGTTTGTTCAAGACCAGAAATATTTAAGAGGTGGCAAATTTGCCACCTCTTTTTATTTTTTTCAGCCAAAAGTGAAACTTGCTGCAGAAGAAAATACGTGGCAATTGTCAACGGTAAATGTCTGACTGAAGCGACAGCGAAAGGAATTTAAGGAGTTGATAATTTCGCTACACCCGAACCCTCTTGGCTCGTCAAAAGGCAACACCTTTTGACCTGCCAACCGGCGAGGGAGCCCCCTCAAAAAGTGAGGGGGTTGGGGGAGCTTTTTGGAGGGGGTCGAGGGGAAACTTTTCCCTCGTGGGTT